>JAOZQN010000166.1 GCA_029932195.1 Bacteroidales bacterium
ATTCGTCGTGAGGATATATTGTTTGAAATTGTCCTGCGTTATCCATTATGGAAAGTATTAAATCGTAAATTCTTTGACTAAAAATTGGATTATGTATTTTACACTTACCATTATCATTTTTTATAAGTCCATAAGTTCTTGCCAAGTAAACTTGCCTATCATTTATTATAAAACTTTTATCTTTATTTCCAAAAAGAATTTCATAAATAAATTGGTATAACTTATCATTATTTTGTAAATTCTTGGCATTGCTGTCAAATAAAGTTGTTGTATATCCGCCGTAAGTTATTTTTTTAAAAGCAGTTTCTATATCTTTTATATACCAATTTTTATCTTTACGTTTTTTTATAATGTCTTCGTGAATAATTTTACACATTTTACTTACCAAGTATGGGTATCCGTTTGTGTAATAAAATATTTTTTCGGCAATTTCTTTTTTTGGGATACTAATATTTGTATTTTCAGTTAAAAAATCGTCCAACATTGTTACAATTTGATATGCCTGAAAACTCAAATCTACGTTAAGGTCTGCGGCAATATTCCAAGGGCTGTTTAAATTGTGAATTTCATTAGGACGCAGTTTTAATTTTATAGTTTTTATATCGTGAACACCTGCAAGCACAATGGAATGAAAGGTATAATCTTTTTCCTCATTCCGTAATAGATATTTATCTCGTAACATTCCAAGAAAACTTAAAAATATTTGACTGTTAGTTGACTTATCTACTTCATCAATAATTAGAACTATTTTTTTATCTGTATTTTCAGAAAAATTTGTAATAAATTTTGATAATGTATCAAAGCCTTCCATTTTTTCGGAAGCGTTCCAAAGTAACTCTGATAATTTTTTATTACTTAGTTCTGTTACACGGGATAGATTTTTAAGAAAACCTTTACTAAAAGTTTTTTCATTTTCATAAATACTATCTCCAATACTTTCAAAACTTGTTCTAATTAATAAATAATCTTCTCTTTTTTCTAAAATTTTATTTAAAAGTGAGATAGTTGTTGTTTTTCCAAATTGCCTACCTCCAAGTATGGAAAAATATTTTCCTTTTTCAATTAATTCTTCAAAAATCTCGTTTATTTGCTCGCTTGTATCCACCATATAATGTAGTTTGCGAACACATAACCCTGTGTCGTTAAATTCTCTTCTCATATTTTTATATTTTACTCTCCGTTTTTAAGTATATACAACAAAAATTTCTTTTTCTTTAAAATTAATAATTTCATCTTTAAATTCTTTATTTTTATTGAAATTAAAAATAAGTAAAAATCCTTTTTTAAGAGAAGATTTATCTAGATAGCTACTAAGTTGCTCCAGTCCTTTTTGATGATATTTTTCGCCTCGCCAAATTTTCAGTTCTATTATGTATCTTTTTTCGTTGTAAGTTACCACCAAATCCATTCTGCGTTCGTTTCCTACAACAGGCTCTTTAAAAACATATCCTCTGCCGTTAATAATTGGTTGTAAGTAACTAAGAAAAATTAATCTGCCTTCTCGTTCAATAAATTTTTCGTCGGTATGCGAATAATTTTCTTAAAAAAGTTCTGAAAACGAAGAAAAATATATTCTAAATCAATATCGTTACCTTTATAATATTCGTCGTGAGGATATATTGTTTGAAATTGTCCTGCGTTATCCATTATGGAAAGGATTAAATCGTAAATTCTATGAGCAAAAATTCGATTATGAATTTTACACTTACCATTATCGTCTCTAATCAGTCCGTAAGTTCTTGCTAAATAGACCTGTCTATTGTCTTCTGCATAATTTTTTCTTTTGTTATCAATAACTATTTCATAGATAAATTTATATAAACTATCATTATTTTGTAAATTCTTAGCATTGGACTGAAATAAAGTTGTTGTTCGTCCAGCATAAGTAATCATTTTAAAGGCAGTTTTTACATCTTCTAAATACCAATTTTTATCTTCACGTTTTTTAATAATGTCTTCGTAAATAATTTTACATATTTTACTTACCAAGTATGGATATCCGTTTGTGTAATAAAATATTTTTTCGGCAATTTCTTTTTTTGGAATATTAATATTCGGATTTTCAGTCAGAAAATCGTCCAACATTGTTACAATTTGATATGCCTGAAAACTCAAATCTACGTTAAGGTCTGCGGCAATATTCCAAGGGCTGTTTAAATTGTGAATTTCATTAGGACGCAGTTTTAATTTTATAGTTTTTATATCGTGAACACCTGCAAGCACAATGGAATGAAAGGTATAATCTTTTTCTTTATTTCTCAAAAGATATTTATCTCGTAATATGCCAAGAAAACTTAAAAAAACTTGACTGTTAGTTGATTTATCTACTTCATCAATAATTAGAACTATTTTTTTATCTGTATTTCTAGAAAAATTTGTAATAAATTTTGATAGTGTATCAAAACCTTCCATTTTTTCTGAAGCGTTCCAAAGTAATTCTGATAGTTTTTTATTATTTAGTTCTGTTACACGAGATAAGTTTTTAAGAAAACCTTTACAGAAAGTTTTTTCATTTTCATAAATATTATCCCCAATACCTTCAAAACTTGTTTCAATAACCAAATAATCGTCTCTTTTTTCTAATATTTGAACAAGAAGTTCAATAGTTGTTGTTTTTCCAAATTGCCTACCTCCGAGTATGGAAAAATATTTTCCTTGCTCAACTAATCCTTCAAAAATCTCGTTTATTTGCTCGCTTGTATCCACCATATAATGTAGTTTGCGAACACATAACCCTGTGTCGTTAAATTCTCTTCTCATGTTTTTTCAGGTCTTTCTTAATAAAAAAAGTGAGCGTTTTTCACGAGTGTTAAGTTCAAGGCTTTTTTGATATTTTAGAATTGAAGTTTATCTCTGTAAATGAGCATTTTAAAATTTCAAAAGTAACACAGAAATTGGCACTCGTGAAAAACGCCAAAAGTGGAATGTATTAAAAAACAGTTATCAGTTAACAATTTTTATGGTATTACCAAACTGCTTACTAATAACTGTTTACTGCTAACTGTTCATTGATAACTGTATTATATTGCTTCTACAATTTCTAATCCTCTTGCAAAAGCTTTTTCGTTCATCGGGATTGTGTGATGATGTCGTTCTGGTAATGATTTTTTCAAACCTTTACTTACGTTCTCCATTTTTACTATTGGTTTAACTTTTAGATAAGCACCAAGCACTATCATGTTGAAACCACGAGGATTACCCATGTCTGCCGCTTCTTTTGCGGCTGCTACTTTGTAGATATTTATATCCGTTCTTGTTGGGTGTTTTATTATTCCGTTTGGGTCGTAAAGCAATGTGCCACCAGGTTTTACGGTGCTTTCAAATTTATCCATTGATTGTTGATTTAGGATAATTGCAGTATCGTAATCTGTCAATAATGGTGAGCTAATTCTTTCGTCGCTTACTATTACGGTTACATTTGCTGTTCCTCCTCGCATTTCGGGACCATAAGATGGCATCCAGCTTACTTCTTGGTCTTGCATTATTCCAGAATATGCCAAAATTTTGCCCATAGACAATACGCCTTGTCCACCAAAACCAGCTATTATTATTTCTTCTGTCATTTTATTTTTAAGTTTTGAAGTTTTGAAATTATTGTTGTAATTTGTTACAAGTTGCAAGTTGCAGGTTGCAAGCTGTAAGTTGCAAGTTATATATTTATAACGCCTTGCGTAACTTGTAACATGAAACCTGCAACTTGTAACTTGTAAACTTTATTCGTCTTTAAGAACGCCAAGTGGGTAATATGGGAACATATTTTCCACCATCCATTCGTTCGACTTTCTCGGAGTCATCTTCCAGCCTGAATTACAGTTAGATACAATTTCAATAAATGAAACTCCTTTATTATCATTCTGATTTTCAAATGCTTTACGAATAGCTTTTTTTGCTTTTCTAACTCTTGCAGGAGTATCCACAGCATGTCGTGCAACAAAACGAACTCCTGGTAAAGTTGCAACTATTTCAGTCATTTTTAGTGGGTGTCCAGCAAGTTCTTGCGTTCTTCCATAAGGGCTTGTCGATGTTTTCATTCCGGGAAGAGTTGTTGGAGCCATTTGCCCACCAGTCATACCATAAATACCATTATTTATAAAAATAATTGTGATATTTTCACCTCTGTTGCAAGCGTGAATAGTCTCGGCTGTTCCGATAGCTGCCAAATCTCCATCTCCCTGATATGTAAACACATACTTATTTGGATACACTCTTTTTAATCCTGTTGCTACTGCAGGAGCACGTCCGTGTGCTGCTTGTTGCATATCTATGTTCATGAATTCGTAAGCCAAAACGGAACAACCTACTGGAGCAATTCCAATAGTATCTTCCATAATGCCCATTTCTTCAATCACTTCCATTGTAATACGGTGAGCTACACCGTGTCCACAACCGGGGCAATAGCTTAATTCATTGTCTGTAAGAAGAGGAGTTTTTATGAAGACCTTGTTCTCTTCTTTTATAATGTCTTCTAATTTTATATTTTCTGCCATGATTTGGTTAAAAGTTAATTTTGATTTACGATTGGTGATTTACGATTTGCAATTTACAATTTACGATTGGTGAAGACCTAAACGTATTAAGTTTTCAATCGTCCACCAATCGTAAATCGTAAATCAAAAATCATATAATCAACTAACCTTCAATAATTTTAGTTTTTAATGCTTCTAATATTTCTCCTGGAGATGAGACCATTCCTCCCATTCTTCCATAATGCTCAACTTTTACTTTACCATTTACGGCAAGTCTAACATCTTCAACCATTTGTCCTGCACTCATTTCTACTGAAAGGATTCCTTTTACTTGGCTTGTCATGTCGTCAATAGCCTTGTAGGGATAAGGATAAAGAGTAATTGGACGAAGTAATCCGACTTTAATCCCCTCAGCTCTTGCGAGTTCTATTGTTTTTTGACAAGTTCTAGCACTTGAACCATAAGCTACAAATAGATATTCTGCATCGTCGCATTGAATTTTTTCGTAACGAACTTCATTTTTTTCTACCTCTCTATATTTTGCTTGCAGTTTGATATTAAATTGCTCTTGGAGTTCAGATTTGAGATTCAACGAAGTGATAATATTTCGTTCTCTACCACCCTTCCTTCCAAAAGTAGCCCAAGGATATTTTTCTGTAATCTCTTCATCGGTAAGTCTTGGAGTTTGTTCTGGGAATTGAACTTTTTCCATCATTTGTCCAATAACTCCGTCTGTAAGAATCATTGCTGGGTTACGATATTTAAAAGCAAGTTCAAATGCAAGTGGCACAAAATCAGCCATTTCCTGAACTGATGCTGGTGCAAGCGTTATAAGTTTATAATCGCCATGCCCACCGCCTTTAACTGTCTGAAAATAATCAGCTTGCGAAGGTTGAATTGTCCCAAGACCTGGTCCTCCTCTAACTACGTTTACCACAACACAAGGTAATTCTGCTCCTGCAATATAAGAAAGTCCTTCTTGCATAAGGCTCATTCCTGGACTTGACGAGGTTGTAAAAGATCTTTTTCCTCCTGCTGCTGCTCCATACACCATGTTAATAGATGCTACTTCACTTTCGGCTTGCAAAACAACCATTCCAGTTCTTTTTTCGGGTTGTTGCAAAGTTAAATATTCTACTATTTCAGATTGAGGGGTAATTGGATAAGCATAGTAAGCATCTGCTCCACAGAGTATTGCAGCTTCACCAATTGCCTCATTTCCTTTCATTAATCTTATTTCTGACATCTTTTTGATAAGTTTTGAAATGTTTGGTTTCAGGTTTCATATTGCAAGTTACATGTTTTTAATTTGCAAATTTAAAATTCAATATTACATTGCTCTGCACAACTTGTAGCTTGAAAACCTGGAACTTGTAACTTGTAACTATTTTGATTTAGAAGGTTTTAATCGATACACAGTTATAACTGTATCTGGACATACGAGAGCACAGCTCATACAGCCTGTGCAAGCTTCTGGATTTTCCATATATGAATAATGAAAACCTTTTCTATTTACTTGTTTTATCATTGCGATAACATCGAAAGGGCAAGCGACTTCACAGAGTTCGCAACCTTTGCATTTTTCAACGTCCACAACAATAGCTCCTCTTACTTTTGCCATAGTTTTTTTAGTTTTATAGGTTTAAATAAGTTATTTGGTATATGTTATTTAATTTATTGATATATAATATTTTATATTCATTTTATGTGTGTAAAGACAAATATAATTTTGTAAATATATAAAAAAAAAGAAACACACATAAATAAGAATGATTTATTTTTTATTTTTTTTATCAGTATTTATATAAGAACTTAAATTACAATAAATTAACTTTTATTTTGCATAAAACTTCAAAAAACAATAAAATAGTTTACTTTTGTAGTAATAAATTAAACACCTCCTAGCCTGATTAATTCATGAACTTTCTATTACAATGCCAAAACGCACATCATTATTGACAATCCTCAATTTTTATTTTTTCTAAATAGCTCGCTATTTTTTCAAATATAAAACTTTGCGGTTGCCAATACTGACGCACTTTTTGTCCTTTCATTACTAAATTTATCAATTAATCAGGCTAACTCATTCTTACTATAAAATATGACATTTGAAATAATAAAATCAGACAATAATTCTCAGGCACGTAGCGGACTAATCCAAACGGGACATGGAGAGATTCAGACACCAATTTTTATGCCCGTAGGCACTGTGGCTTCTGTAAAAGGTGTTCATCAGCACGAGCTAAAAGATGATATAAAAGCACAAATAATCCTCGGAAATACATACCACCTAAATTTGCGTCCGGGAATGGACGTAATGAAAAATGCTGGTGGCTTACACAAATTTATGAACTGGGACAGACCAATTCTTACCGATAGTGGTGGTTATCAGGTTTATTCGCTTTCGCAAACACGCAAAATAACAGATGAGAGTGTAACTTTTAGGTCGCATATAGACGGCTCAAAACATGTATTTACTCCTGAAAATGTGATTGATATTCAGCGAATTATAGGTTCGGACATAATGATGGCTCTTGACGAATGCACCCCCTACCCTTGCGATTATGATTATGCAAAAAAATCATTGGCACTTACGCACAACTGGTTAAAAAGAGGTTTTGAATATTATAAAAAAACAAAATCTTTATACAAACACGAGCAAGCATATTTTCCGATAGTCCAAGGCAGTGTTTACAAAGATTTACGTTTAGAGTCGGCAGAAACAATTGCTTCTTACGATGCAAGTGGCTATGCTATTGGAGGTTTGTCGGTTGGCGAACCTGCCGAAGATATGTATTCTATGATTGAGGTTGTAAATTCTGTTTTGCCAAAAGACAAGCCTAGATATTTGATGGGAGTTGGAACACCAGTAAATATTTTGGAGGGCATAGAACGAGGAATTGATATGTTTGACTGCGTTATGCCTACCCGAAATGGCAGAAACGGAATGCTTTTTACAAGCGAAGGAACTATTAATATTAAAAATAAAAAGTGGGAAAATGATTTTTCGCCAATAGACCCAAATGGAACTTCTTATGTTGATAATCAATATTCTAAGGCATATCTCCGTCATCTGATTAAGGCAAACGAACGACTTGCAGCACAAATTGCAAGTATCCATAACCTTGCATTTTATTTATGGCTCGCAGGAGAAGCCCGAACAAAAATAAATGAAGGTAATTTCTCCGAATGGAAAAAAATAATGGTGCAAAAATTAAACAAAAGACTTTAACAGTTATCAGTTATCAGTAAACAGTTAGGCAATGCACTATTATTTTATGAAAAACTGTTTACTGATAACTGGTAACTGTTCATTGATAACTGTAATTATCCTATTTCGCTTAGTTTTTGTAATATTTCGTATTGTAGAATTGTAATCTTTCTACCTTCTACTTTAATTATCTCTTCTTTTTTAAGCTCACTGAGAAGCCGAACGGTGTTTTCCATAGACATTGAACAAACCTCCGAAAGTTCTTTTCTTGTTATTGGAAGGGTAAATTCCTTACTTTTATATATATTATCCGAAAAATTTAGCAATGTTTCAGACAATCGTCCCCTCACCTGTTTTTGATTAAAATCTACCACTTTCTGAAAAACATGATTTGTGCAATCACTAATGTGTTTAGTAACTTCAAAAAGAAATTCATTATTTCGCTTTGTTATGTCAATAAAAAATTCTTTTTGTATCATACAAACCATAGAGTCTTCTATCGCAGATACCGAAAATTTATATCTTTCATCAGAAAAAATAGATTGTAGTCCAATATAACTACCTTGTTTTACTAACTTTAAAATAATATTTTTCTTTTTTCCTTCCAAAAAGACTTTTACTTGTCCTTTTGCAAGATACAGTGCATGAGTAACATCGGAGCCTTGTTTACTTATATTTTCTCCTTTTTTGAAATTTACAATCAAACAACTATTTTGAATCATATTTACATCTTTTTCGTTTAAGTGATTCAAATATTTAGAACGATAAGGACATGTTGAGCAACTATTTGGTTTTGAGAATTTTGGCATATTTTTTTTAGTTTAAAGTTATTGAGTTTTGAGTTATCGTGTTATTGAGTTATCGTGTTTTTAGTTTTTGAGTTGTCGTGTTATTGAGTTGCTGTGTTAAAGTTATTAAATTTAAGAATATATACGATAAACCCGAAAGCGTCTGCAAGACCTGGCGGCGTTTAAAAATACTTAAAATCTGAAAAACTAATTCACCTCAGTATAAAAAGCAGAATATTAAGTATTTCATGTAAAAAATAGGGTTTACCAAACTTTGAACTTGATAACTTTTAACACGACAGCTCAAAAAATTGATAACTCGATTTTTAATTGATCAAGAAATATTTTCAGAAACTCTGTTCTTTGTTCTGCAATATCTCTTGCTGTTTTGGTATATAGCCTATTTTTCACAATAAGTAAACGGCTAAAAAATAAATCTACAGCAAATTTTAATGAATTTGGTTCTCTATTTTCACAAAAAGGATCTTTATTGTCGTAAAAACTACGCTCCATTTGCCCAGAAGATGCAAATGTTCTCATTATAGAAATTGCACCAGTAGCTTCAAGACTGTCTGCATCTTGTAAAATTTTGGCTTCAATAGTATTGTGTTTCAGATTTTTAGAAAACGAACAAGTTTTAATTGCATATTCCACTTTGGGTATTTTTTCTTTCGGATAATTTTCTAAATTTACTAAAACTTTCTTGATAAAATCAGCACTTTCGTCTGATGCCAATTTTGAACGTGGGTCATCTTTTGGATAAATTATTATATCGTGAAAAATTGCAGCAGGAATTAGTATTTCTAAATCAGCATTTTCGTATTTGGCTATTAATTCAGCATTTTTTAGCACTCTTTCTGCATGGTTAAAATCATGCGAGGAGTCTTTTGTTGTAATCTTCTCTTTTGCAAGTTCTAATAATTTTTGTCGTAGTTCAAATTTCATTATAAAATCAATATATTTTATTATTTTTAGCAAAGATATAATTATTTTTTATAATATCAAAAAAACAATGATAAAAATCAATAATTTATTGGAATTAAATAAATCTTATATTTATTTTGTATTTTGAAAAATTATGACTATATTTATATTTCTTGTTATACTACAACGGAAGTTTATCAGTCCAATTTGCATGTTTACTAATTTGCTTATGTAATTTTGATTTTATATCTTTAGAGTCCACTCCGAAAAGTATCTTTTCACCAAACTTAAATATTATAGAACGACTTTGGAAGTTTTTCAAGAAAAAAGTTATGAAAAACAAATATAATCAGGAGTTTACATATTTTTTTGAGGCAATATGTTCGTTCTTTAAAAATATAAGTAAATACAAAGAAGGATTAAGGACGTTATTGAGCCTTTATTTCCAAATTATTAAAACTATTTAGTATAATTGTTTTTGTCGCAAAAATGGAGATACACGGCAGTGCGTCTCTACACAGTGTTTCATAGCGTCTTACATGGCGTTTCTATATTGTGTAAAAATCATCCTTTTCCCAATTTGATGGATTGTTTATTATATAATCTGAAATACTTTGATATTCAATATTATCACGAATAATGCGGTCGTGGAAACGTGTTTGCCATACTGGTTGTTTTGGTGAATTTCGTAATTTATTAATGCGTTTTGTTACCGCAGGTTTAAATCCTGCAACAAATGATGATATTGATTTTGGTGAACGATATGCAATGCCAATATTTTGTAGAGACGCACGGCAGTGCGTCTCAAAACCGTGTCCCAATACCATGTCCCGTTTTTCGTTGGTTTTTTTTGCAGAAATGGGACGCAGATGTGGAGACGCACTGCCGTGCGTCTCTACGATGTGCGTCTCTACGATTTGAGGTTTTTCTATTCGCACGATTGCGTGAATGTGATTTGGCATTATTATAAAATTATCGCAAAATAATTCGGCTCGCATCTCAAACGATTTATTCCATTCTTGTAAAACAATTTCGCCAAATTCGGATAGGTGCATTTTGTTATTGAATGTGGAAACGCACGTAGAGACGCACGGCAGTGCGTCTATTCGCGTGTTTTCACGATGGATATTACCAAAAAGATGTTCACGGTTTGTGGTGCAGATTGTTATAAAATACGAACCTTCCCAAGAATAGTCCCAACCTTTTAATCGTGCAGAATCAATACGATATTTATTTTTGTATTTTTCGTCTGACATATTATTTTTGTGTATTTTATTGTGAAACCATTTTATAGAGACGTTTTGTAGAGACGCACGGCAGTGCGTCTCAATGCCGTGTCCCAATACCATGTCCCATTTTTATTATGAATAGGGACGCAGAAATGGGACACCGAAGAGGAGACGCACTGCCGTGCGTCTCTACAAAACGTCTCTACAAAGCGTCTCTACAAATTTTACTTTGTGTTTAGGTGTTCTATTACTTCGTCTATGGTTTTTAACCAAATTGCACCGTTTTTTTGAATCATCTTGCCAACAGCATTTATTGATTTTTTTTGAAAATTGGAAAATTTCTTGTCACCGTCTTCGTTTAAAATACAAAAAATAGTTTTATCTGGTCTTTTATTGGAGTCGTCTATAACTTCTGCAACAGAATAATAACCTTTGTATCTAGGCGTGAATACATACAAACAAAAATCACAGTTTTCTCTTTCTTCTAATTCTCTTTCATACGCTTCGTCTGTCCATACTTCTACTACTGGATTAAAATAGTCTATTTTTAAAAGAGGTATCATTTCGTCTCTCCACAACGAGTCGTTTACTGTTCCTCCGAGAAATACTTTTTTCATATATTTTTATATTAAATTGAATAATATTATTTGAATGTATAAGGGGGCTTTTGGCTGTTGGCTGTTGGCTTTTGGCTTTTGGCTGTTGGCTGTTGGCTGTTGGCTTTTGGCTGTTGGCTTTTGGCTTTTGGCTGTTGGCTTTTGGCTGTTGGCTGTTGGCTGTTGGCTTTTGGCT
>JAOZQN010000167.1 GCA_029932195.1 Bacteroidales bacterium
ACTGTAACATAAAACTTTACAATTAGTTTAAATCAGTGTTTTTTGAGGTCTGAAGATTATAATATTCAACTTTTTTTATTTGTGTTTTTCCTTTTATAGCACCATGTTGAGTGGTTGTCGCAAATTTTGCGACAACCACTTTTTTATCTAATTCGTCATCTTTGTAAATATTATTTAGATGTTTTCCTATCGTTTTTATATCCCGATCAAAAAGAGCAGATAGCTGATGACGATTTAACCAAACAGTCTCATTATCAAACATAACTTTGACTTCTGTCTCATTATTTTTACTTTGAAATATCTCTATTTTATTTTGTCTATCGCTATTCATTTTAATTAATTTTCAATTATTGGACTATTGTTTTATCACAATTAAATCACAGAATAGAAATTTAACCTGTTCCAAAATGGAACAGCTTGTTTTTTTATACCTTTTTAAAGCAAAAATTAGTGAAGTTTTTTGAGTTAAAAATGTATCAATCAAGCTAATCAAAAAATCCTAAATAATCAAGGTTAAAGCACCATAAGTTTTGGTTCGGTCATTTCTTGGATAGAATATTTAACGCCTTCACGTCCAAAACCCGAATTTTTAACACCTCCGTAAGGCATATTATCTACTCTAAAAGTAGGAATATCATTAATAATAACTCCTCCAACATGCAGATTATCAAAAGAATATTTCATCTCTGAAATACTATCGGTGAAAATTCCTGCTTGCAAACCAAACTGCGAATTATTTATTTCAGTAACTGCTTCTTCAATAGATTCTACTTTTTCTATATTTACCACAGGACCAAACACTTCCAAGGCACAAACTTTCATTTTATTTTTTGTGTCTGTTAAAATAGTTGGCTCAAAATAAGTTCCATTTCGTCTGCCTCCGTAAATTATTTTAGCACCATCACTAACAGCCTCATTCACCCACGACTCCACACGTTTGGCATTATTTTCGTCTATCATTGAAGATATTTCGGTGTTTGGATTTGTAGGAATACCAAATTTAAGATTTGAAGTAGCCTCGGTGAATTGTTTTATAAATTCATCAAAAATATTTTGATGCACATAAATTCTTTGTGCATGAATACATACTTGACCTGAATAGGCAAAAGCTCCTATAAGTGAACGATTTACAGCATTTTTTATATCTACATTTTCCGAAATATACATGCCTGCATTTCCACCAAGTTCCAAAAGGACTTTCTTTTTACCTGCCTCTGATTTCATTTTCCAGCCCACTTCTGGCGAGCCAGTAAACGACAATAATTTGAATCGTGAGTCGGTAACGAGCAAATTTCCAGACTGCCTATCCATTGGCAAAATAGACAAAGCACCTTTTGGCAAATCTGTTTTGTCAATTATTTTGGCAAGCTCCAAAGTAGAGAGCGGTGTAGATCGTGAAGGTTTGAGAATGATAGGATTACCCGCAGCAATTGCTGGTGCAATTTTGTGAACTGCCAAATTTAGTGGAAAATTAAATGGAGCAATTCCTGCCATCAAACCTATGGGAAAATGTTTTATAAATCCCTCTTTACCAGTCCCTGCGGCAGTCCAGTCCAGTGAGACGTATTCTTTGGGGATTCTTTTAGATTCTTCTGCCGCAATTGTAAATGTTTGTGCTGCTCGTTCTATTTCGCCGAGTGCGTATCTCATTGGTTTTGCAGCTTCTTGCGATAATATTGTTGCCAAATATTCTTTATTTTTGCGTAACTCTGCAACTATTTGCATCAAGATTTCGTATTTTTTATACGAAGGCAAATTTTTCATGACTTCTTCTGCCTGCAAACCTTTTTCTATTGCAAGTTCTAATTCTCCTTTCCCCGCAAGAAATGTTTTTGCAATTACCTCATTATTAAAAGGATTCTCTATATTAAAACTATTTTCTGTTTCAATAAATTCTCCTCCTGCGTATATTTTGTATGTTTTCATTTTTTTAGTTTTGAGTCCACTCAGAAAATGATATTTTCGTATTAAACAGCAAGAGTTTCACTTATACATGAAACTATCATTGAAAAATATTAAAGTTTCATGTATAGTTTTGTTTTCACATAATAAAATCAGCTACTCGCATAAGGTTGAACAGCTCTGGTTACCAAGGCAACACGTTGCCAAGTGCCGCTGGCACGTTGGCAAGTGTTGAGTAAAAAAAATTGTCTAACTTTACGTTGGTAAGTAAAAAGTCAGATTTATTGTATATTCAAATAAATTAAAAGCATTGATAATAAGGTGTAAACTAATCGTAAATCGTAAATTTAAAATAGTCAATCTACTTAGTCTCTGGACGGAAATAGGTAATAAGCAATCATACAGTGTGTTATCTTGTTAAATTGGTTTGAATGTTTTGTATTTTACAAACTTATAGCATTGTCTGTTTTTTTTACACCGTGATTATCAGTGTTTTATCTTTTTTTGTTTTTAAACATTCAAATTGATTTAGCCTTGTATTTATTTGATATATAAATTGTTATCTATTTCCGTCCAGACACTACTTAGCCGAATTTTAGGTTTCTTATTTTTCAATAAAATTCTTTTCCCAATTCCATGCAGAAAGCAAAGCATCGTGGAGAGATAGTTTTGTTTTCCAGCCAAGTTCCTGATTTGCAAAAGTGGTATCTGCCCACACTTTTTCTATGTCGCCTTCTCTACGGTCTATTATTTTGTAATTAACTTTCTCGCCAGTAGCTTTTTCAAATGTATTTATTATTTCGAGAACAGAATTTCCTTGTCCTGTTCCGATATTAAAAGTTTCAAAATTCAATTTATTCTTATTTTCTAATAATCGTTCTGTTGCAACAAGGTGAGCCTGAGCTAAATCCACAACATGAATATAATCACGGATTGCTGTGCCATCGGGAGTATTGTAGTCTTTTCCAAAAACAGATAGCTGCTCTCTTTTTCCTGCAACTGTCTGGGTAACAAAAGGTATCAAATTGTTAGGAACTCCAATTGGAAGCTCTCCAATTATTGCAGATTTATGAGCACCAATTGGGTTAAAATATCGCAAAGCTATTGATTTTAAATTACTTGATGATGAGATTGTATCTGAAATTATGTCTTCGGCAATTTGTTTGGTATTACCATAAGGAGAGTCTGCTTTTTTTATTGGAGATTTTTCTGTAACAGGCAATATATCAGGTTGTCCGTAAACTGTGCATGAAGAGGAAAATATCAAATTTTCTATTTTACAATTTTTCATTTCGGTTAAAATATTGATAAGAGAACCTAAATTATTTTCATAATATTTTAATGGTTCTTTCACCGATTCGCCAACAGCCTTGTATGCTGCAAAATGGATAATCACATCAATATCAGTATGTTTTGCAAAAAAATCTGATGTTTGTTTTTTATCCGAAAGGTCTATTTTTTCAAACTCTGGTTTTGTTCCAGTAATTTTTTCTATTCCGTCTAAAACTTCAATTTTTGAATTTGACAGATTATCTGCAATAATTATTTTATAGCCAGCTTCTATTAATTCTACCGCCGTGTGCGAACCAATGTAGCCTGTGCCACCTGTTACAAGTATTTTTTTCATATTTTTTAAAACATTTAAATTAGTAAATTACAACCTCGGATATCTGAATTATCAAATCTGCCGAGTATTTCAAATTTATTTTTTTCTAATATTTTACCTAAGTCTTTGGTTTCTATAAAAGAACAAGAATATAAATTTGCCAGATCGATGACATTTATTCCACCAGTTTTTCCGTTTGGCAAATATGAGAATGGATCGTTGGTATCTCTTATCATTATTTTCATAAAACTTGGAGTTTCAAAAATTTCGTGTCCTTTGGAATATGCTTGCGACAAAAGTTCGGTCATTCCATATTCGGAGTGGACGGTTTTTACGCCCAAATTATTTATTAAAATTTTGTGCAACTCGGCTCTTATTAGCTCTTCTCTCCTACCCTTCATTCCTCCTGTTTCCATAATTATAATTTCATTTTCGTTAAAATTATATTTTTCTGCAAGTTCTAAAAGAGCGAAACTAACTCCAAATAATATTACTTTTTGTTTTTTTTCTATCAGATAATTTAATTTTGAAGCAAGTTCGTCTAAATTATTCAGATAAAAACCACTGTCTTTATTTTTTGATAATGTTATTAATTTATCCACCATATAGACAAGTGAAGAATCGTTACGTTCTAAATATGAAGGCAATAAAGCAAGCACTGTATAATTTTCTATATCACCATAAAAATGAGAAAATCCAGAAATAAATGATTTTTCGTAAACCGACACCTTATATATATAATGTGTGCTACGTAAAGCCCCCCTACCCCCCAAAGGGGGGAACTGTGGAACAGAACTATTTATTATCTCCCCCCTTTGGGGGGCAGGGGGGGCTGTCGTGCCACTACTTTTAAATTGCAAATATTTTTTATTCTCATCAAAGTTAGTAATAACTTTATGATTTTTAAAAAATTCTATTGGTAAAAAAGGGATTTCTTTTATTGAAGTTATTTTTTCTGGATTTATATTCAAATATTTTAAATATTGATTATAAATTAAATTGTTTTTTGCCTGATAATTAAAAATTTCTAAAGATAATTTTTCAAATTCTTCATTATTTTTTAGTTCAAAAATTTTATTTTCATATATTTGTAAATTCATAATGGGTAATTTTTGATTGGCTTTGCCAGAAAACTGCTTAGTCGTAAGCTAATCGTAAATCGTAAATCAAAAAAGTTTGGCTAAAAAAAACACAAAGAAAATATCTTTTATAGATAAAATTATAATTTTTGCAAATTTAATTTCTGCAATTTTTTTAGTTTTTGCCTACCTATCTACAAAAATTAGTCCCGCAGATATTAGCTTATTTGCTTTATTTGGACTTGTTTATCCTATTTTATTTCTTGGAAATTTGTTGTTTGCAATTTTTTGGGCTATTCGTAAAAAGTGGTTATTTCTAATTTCATTTATTGTAATTTTAATTGGCTACAATTTTATTTTAGATAGTTTTCAAATTAATTTACTTAATCAAAAAGCAGATATAAATAGCTTAAAATTAATGAGCTATAATGTTCGTTTGTTTAATAAATATAATTGGAACAAAAATAAAAACACGGCTTCCGAAATTTTATCTTTTTTAGAAAAAGAAGAACCAGATATTTTATGTTTACAAGAATATTATTCAACCAAAACAGATAAAAATTTATATTATCATAAAAAAATAAAAAAGTTAATAGATTACAAAGATTATTATATTGCTTTTGGAGTAAAAGAAGGACGGAAATATAACTATGGCATAGCAACTTACAGTAAATTTCCAATAATAAATGAAGGAACAATAAAATATAATGAAGAGAAAGACATTAGCATTTTCACCGACATTGTTACCAACAAAGATACAATAAGGGTGTATAACTGTCATTTTCAATCCATTAATTTGGGTTATGAGGATTATAATCTAATAAATAATGAGAAAGAAAATGAAAGCAACAAAATTATTGGAGCATATAGAATTACAAAAAAATTAAATAGTGCATACAAAAAACGAGCAGAACAAGTTTTAATTCTCAAAAAACATATTAACGTATGCCCTTACAAAACAATTATTTGCGGAGATTTCAACGACTTGCCAACTTCTTATGTTTACACTAAAATTTCCGAAAATTTAGACGATGCCTTCAAGCGCTCTGGACAAGGAATTGGAAACACCTATATCCGTAGCTTTTCGTTTTTCAGAATAGACTATATTTTACACTCAAAACTCATAAAATCCTATAACTACAAAAAACACGAAATAAATCATTCCGACCACTATCCAATTAGCTGTGAAATAGAACTTTAATGAACAATGGATAATGAACAATGAACAATGAACAATGAACAATGAACAATTAACAATGAACAATGAACAATGAACAATGAACAATGAACAATGAATATTAGCTTTCGCCTAATAATATGAGTTGCATTGCGAAATTATTAATTGTTCATTATTAATTGTTCATTGTTCATTATTCATTATTTAAACATTAAATCTAATGTGCATAATATCACCTTCTTCCACAATATAATTTTTACCCTCTACTCTAAATTTTCCTTTTTCTTTGCAAGCTTGCTCCGAGCCAAGTGTTACATAATCATCGTATTTCATAACTTCCGCACGGATAAAACCACGTTTTAAATCGCTATGAATTACGCCAGCAGCTTCGGGTGCCGACATGCCTTTTTTTATTGTCCATGCTCTAATTTCCTTTGGTCCAACGGTATAGAATGTTTGTAGATTCAATAAACTGTATGCCGAACTCAATAATTTATTAACGCCAGGTTCTTTGAGACCTGCGTCGTCCAAAAATTCTTTTTGGTCTTCGTCTTCAAGTTCTGCAATTTCTGCCTCTAATTGTGCGGCAGTTGTTATTACTTGTGCATCAGTTCCTTCAAGCGATTTTTCTACAGCTTGTGAATATTTATTTCCAGTAGCTGCCGAGTCGTCATCAACATTGCAGACGTATAAAAATGGTTTGTCGGTGAGCAATGCCATGTCTTTGGCGTATTCCTTATCGTCGTCGCTAAGGTCAATTGTGCTAACATTTTCAAAATTTTCAATATGTTCCTTATATTTATTTAAAACTTCTGTCCCTTTTTTTGCATCTTTATCGCCTGTTTTAATCAATTTTTTGAGCCGTTCTATTTTTTTTGTAACAGAGTCTAAGTCTTTTAGTTGTAGCTCAAAATTTAGAATTTCAATATCTCTCACAGGGTCGATTGAGCCTTCTACGTGTTGCAAATTTTCGTCGTCGAAGCAACGAACCACGTGGATAAGAGCATCTACATTTCTAATATCGTTCAAAAAACTATTTCCCATGCCTTCGCCACTATTTGAGCCTTTTGCTAGTCCAGGAATATCTACAAAATCTACTGTTGTGTGGATAATTTTTTCGGTTGGTTCGGTTTTATCCAATTCATAAAGTTTGTTATCTGGAACAAAAGCCATTCCAATATTAGATTTATTTGTGCTAAAACTATAATTTGTTACTTCTGCCTTAGTATTTGAAAAACAGTTAAATATAGTTGTTTTACCACTGTTTGTCAGTCCTACTATTCCACAATTTAGTGCCATTTTTTTTGTTGTTAGTTTTTGGTTGTTGGTTGTTGGTTGTTGGTTGTTAGTTTTTTGTTATTAGTTGTTGGTTTATACCGCTTTGCGTAACCAACAACCAACAACTAATTTATTATTTTAAAAATCAGTTCTTTAAGAAGTTCTCCGTGTGAGGTAGTAACATTTCCTACACCTTTAGATTTTAAATCGTATTCTCGTAAAAGAGAAATTATGCGTAATAATTTAACTTTGTTGTATTTTTTAGATGCTGTTACATAACCTTTTACAAAAAAAGGACTAACTTTTAATTTTGATGCAATATCGTAATCACTTTTAGCCCCCGCATAATGCACCATTAATACTTTCACGAAAAAAAAGTATAAAGCAGTGAGTGTCAAAACAAAAGGATTGTCTTTTGGATTTTTTGTAAAATAATTTATAATCTTGTTCGCCTTGTCTAAATTTTTAAAAGTAAGAGCATTTTGCAGTTCAAAGTTGTTGTAATCTTTGCTAATACCTACATTTTCCTCAATAATTTTGGGCGTAATTTTGCTCCCCGCAGGAATAATTAACGACAATTTATCTAATTCATTTACAATTTTTTTCAAATCAGTGCCAAGATAATCTGTAAGCATTCGACTTGCGATTTGATCTATTGAAAATTTCCTTTCTTTTAGATATTCTGTTATCCAAGGTGTTACTTGGTTATCATATAATTTTTTAGACTCTAAAATAACAGCTGTTTTTTTAAGAGCTTTATATAGTTTTCTATTTTTCGGTAATTTTTTGTATTTGTAATTAATTACAAGAACGGTAGATTTTTGAGGTTTTTGAGCATAATAAACAAGGTCTTCAATTTTCTTCAAATTTTGAGCTTCTTTTACTATAACTACCATTCTATCAGCCATCATAGGAAATCTGCGGGCAGTGGTATCTATTGTTCCTGCCTCAACATCTTTACCATAAAGAATCATTTGATTAAAAGTTTTTTGGTCTTCGGGCAAAGCATTTTTTGCTATATAATCTGTAATTTTATCAATAAAATAAGACTCATCGCCCATCAAAAAATAAATTGGCTGATAATTTCCTTTTTCTAAATCGCTGTATATTTGCTTAAAAGTCATTTTGGAATATTATTTCTATTGAGTTCTGACAATAACAAAACTGCTGATTATAAACAAGATACAAAAAATAATTATCATAATAAATTTACGTATTATTACACTTCTTCTCTATCTATATTTTTTTCAAAAGTAAAGATTTTTTTCATTTCTACAAAAGTTTTTTTTGAGATAAATTGGTATTACAATTTTTGCAAAAAAGAAATAGAACAAAAACAAACCCACAAGATATTGAAATCTTGTGGGTTTTGTATAAATTTTACAACTCGTATGCTTTACAATGAGGTGATATATTTTTCAAGTCGTGAACTTCTTGGGTGCGGTGGCTTTTTCTAACAAATTGACACAATAGTAGATTGACAATTTTAAATTTACGATTTACGATTGGTGGACACCTGAAAATGAGCATTTTAAAATTTGTATCCAACGCCTAATTTAGCAAAAAGATGCTTTTCTGAGTGGACTCAAAATTTGATATTAAACTCTTGGTCTAATAATTCTAAATCTTTGGCAAAATATTTTTCTACAAATTCAATTTCATTCTCACTTATTTTTAGTTTTGATAATTGTTTTTCCGATTTATTTATTTTATATAATTTATCTATAATGCCAGAGTTAATAATTTTATTTTTAACTGACTGGGGAACTATTTTTCTGAATATTTTTCTTGATGTTGTGTTTCTATTTAGCAATAATTGTTGCATTTTTTTTGATTTTACTACTGAGGCTTTGTTTGAGTTTATCTCTATATCAATGTCTTTAAATTCAGTAATATTTAGAAAATCACTTATTTTTCTCAAAAAAGTATCTATACTCTTCAATTCATTTGTTTTTAGAAATAAAAAATTTTCTTTTGGAAAATAATTCAACCAATACTTTATGTTTTCATAGTAAAGACTCTGATAGGCATTGCATAGATTGTTTTGAACCTCTATTCCAATATTTGAGTTAAGTAATTTTTCTTCATTCTTTATGGATTGTAAAAATGAAATTTCTTTTTTTAAATAACCATTATTTATTGCATAATTATATCCCGAAAAAGTTCTGCCGACAGGTTCTCGTAGCATAATTATAAATTTCATTTTGGGATTGTATTTTGCTATTCTTTTGGGAGCTTTTTTATCAATAAAAAGGTATGTGTCTGCAGCTACATTTTTTTTTGTGTTATCACAATTTTTCCAAAACGAATGATAATATTCTTCTCCTCTTTCGTAAAGTTCTTGCACCGAAAAATAATGCACTTCTTTTATTTTAGAGAAGCAAATATCTTTGTGTGCTTCTAAATAACTATAAAGTGTAGTCGTTCCCGAACGTCCTGCTCCAGGAATTATTAGCTGTATTTTATTCATTATCTTTTTATTATATTTTTTCCTAGAAACGATTTTATAAAATATTTAAAATGCTGGTTTCTAATAATTTGCTCTGCCGATTTTCCTTCTTCTTCCATTGCTATTCGTTGGATATTTCTGTTTATAGAGTCGTGTTTTAGTCCTGCTGTGCCAAAAGTTAGGTCGGCAAATTTATTATTAAAAATGGTGTTAAAAAATTCTTTTGTAACTTTATAATCGGTAAACGGAAAAGCAAATGCTTTATAATCTAAATTAAATTTTTCGCAAATAAAATTGCTACTAATTTTAGTTTGTCTTATTTGTTCTTTCATATCAATATGCTGATATTCAGGGTGGTCTATGCTATGGCTGCCAATTGAGAAACCATCGGCAATTAAACTATTTATTTGTGAGCCTGTTAAGTAAGGCTTCTTTTTTATTAAAAAACTCTGAAAATCTACTTCATATTGTTCTGCCATTTTATTTAATAAATCTTGATTAGAATACGAAATAGAAAGAATCATTTTTCTGTATTCTTTTTTCATAAAATAGTAGTCATCAAAACTTTTAACCTTCTCCATTATTAAACTAATTTTAAATTTATAAAACAAATCTTTATTATCAATAAAATTTGAATTTAGAAAAAAAGTAGCAGGAACACCTTTTTGTTTTAAAATAGGAGCAATAATATCGTAACATTCTCGTAAACCGTCATCAAAGGAAAGAAAAAATGATTTTTTAGGTATTTTTTGTTCATTATAAATATGCTTTTTTAATTGAAACAGGTCTATTGGCTCATAATTTTTTAATAAAAAATCTAAATCTTTTATAAATTGTTTGCGGTCTTTTATTTTATAAAGATGCTTAATATGAGGGAGTTCCACATCGCTAACTGTGTGATAAAAAACAGATGTAATTTTTGTTTTTTTCATTGTTGTCGTAATTTATTGGGAGTGCGACTTAAAGTCGCACTCCCAATATTCCAAAGTTTTTTTTGCAAAAATATTGTTTTTTTATTAATTTTAAGTAAATTTGTGTTCTAAATTTCTAAATTATAAAGATATGAAAAAAATAACTATTTTATTAAGTTTGGTAATGTTTGTCAGTTTATTTGCAAATGCACAAAAAGGCAAAGTAACATGGATGAGTTTGGCGGTAAAAGGTGGATACGGTTCATCTATGATGATGCACATGGAATCACTTACAGATGATAATGTTACCTACAAATATTTTTCACCATCGTATTTTGTTGGAGGACGGTTTGGGCTAACTTTTGGAAACGTTGTTGGAGTTTCTACAAATGTTTTGTATTCTAATTTTATGCAAGGGTATTCTATTGATAGTTCTAATGTTAAGTATGATAAGCAAACAAATTTTTCGGCATTAGATTTTGATGTAATTTTGAGACTTACCAGCGAAACAGGTTTTTATTTTGAGTTAGGTCCAAAATTTACAAAAATAAATAGTATTACCAATACAATACCAATCTCAAGTTCAAGTGCTTTAATAAACCAAAATGTTATAGAAAATTACAAACCAAATTGGACAAGTATCTTGCTTGGTATGGGTTTTATGCCTTATCGTTCGGATAGAGTGGAGGTGAGTTTGGGGTTTAGAGCATCTTATGGTTTTTCAAGTATCATTACAGATAACAACCAGTATTATGCTGTTAAAGATGTATTTTACTCTCCTAATTATACAGACCCTACAACAAATCCAATTCAGCTTTACGGAGTTGTAGAACTAAATTATTTATTTGGATATTTTGGCACAGCAAATTGTGGCAAATTTAAAGTAATACTTTTTAAATAAGTTTTGAGTTCTTAGTGTTTAATTTTTAGTTGGCTACGCCTGAAAAAAGGGCGTTTTTCATATTAACCAAAAGTAGTTTACACTTTTTTTATTTGTTTATAA
>JAOZQN010000765.1 GCA_029932195.1 Bacteroidales bacterium
GCCGAAACAGTCAGCGGGTGACTTTAAGTCACCCGCTGACTTAACCGAGCAGTCATCTGCTGACTTAAAAAATCTGTGTTATCCGTGTTCTTATCATCGCAAAAATTGGAACACTGATTAGACTGATTTTCACTGATTTATATTTTTCAACAAAATACGTTATAATCAGAAACTTTACAACTTTATAAACTTTACAACTTATCTAATTCTACCGTAAAATGCCTCATAATAGGGGCTTCGGATAATATGCGAAGTCCTTTTTTTGCTTCATGTCTGGTATCAAAAATTTGTTTCATAACGGTAGCTACATAATCCATGTGATTGTTAGTATATGTGCGACGAGGAATTGCAAGTCTCACAAGTTCCAAGTCTGGATAACGATTTTCTCGTGTTTCGGGGTCTCGGTCTGCAAGGATTGTGCCTATTTCTACGCCTCTAATTCCTCCAACAATGTATAATTCTATTGCAACAGTTTGTGCAATATATTCTTCTTTTGGTATTTGTGGCAAAAATCTTTTAGCGTCTATAAAAATTGCATGTCCGCCAATAGGTTGCTGGATTGGTATGCCGTTGGCAATACATTTTTCGCCCAAATATTGAACTTGTTTTATTCTTGCTTCAAGATAATCAAAATCTGTTCCTTCGTCAAGTCCTTGTGCCAGAGCGTTCATGTCTCGTCCCGACATTCCTCCGTAGGTTACATATCCTTCATAAATAATATTAAAAGTGCTTGCTTTTTTATAGAGTTCTTTACTTCTCATTGCTATAAATCCGCCCATATTTACGATAGCATCTTTTTTGCTACTCATAGTCATGCCGTCTGCATATTTAAACATTTCATGAACTATTTCTTTGATTGTCATGTTTTTATAAGCCTCTTCTCTTAATTTTATAAAATAAGCATTTTCTGCAAATCTGGCAGAATCATAAAAAATAGGAACTTCGTATTTATCAGCAAGTTGTCTAATATCTTTCATGTTTTGAACAGAAACTGGCTGTCCTCCCGACGAATTGCAAGTTATAGTTACAATTATCATTGGGATTTTTTCTTTCGGATATTTTTTTAATACTTTTTCTAATTTATCAAGGTCTATATTTCCTTTAAATGGGTGATTAATTGTTGTATCAAAAGCCTCATCAATAGTGCAATCTATTGCTTTTGCCTTTCTAAATTCAATATGACCTTTGGTGGTATCAAAATGAGAATTTCCGGGAACAACATCTCCTTCTTTTATTGTTGCAGAAAATAGCACGTTTTCCGCAGCACGCCCCTGATGTGTAGGTAAAAAATGCTCAAATCCGAGTATTTTTTTTATTGCAGCTTTCATTATATAAAATGATGTTGCTCCTGCATAACTCTCGTCTCCAACCATCATTGCTGACCATTGTTTGTCGCTCATTGCACCTGTGCCAGAGTCGGTTAGCAGGTCTATAAAAACGTGTTGGCTTTTCAGATTAAAAAGGTTATATTTTGCTTCTTTAATCCATTTTTCTCGTTGCTCTTGCGTGCTACGATGTATTTTTTCTACCATTTTTATTTTAAATGGCTCTGCATAAGGTAGTTTCATTGATTATATTTTAGATAGTTTTATGTTTATAATTTTAAGTTTTATATTTTGTGTGAAAAAGGAGGCTTTTAGTTGTTGGCAGTTGGCTTTTGGCTTCGCAAAGCGACAAAAACTAAGACAATGGCTAATATCTAAAAGCCTAACCCAGACAAGCTGGAAAAATTTTGAAGTTTTGAATAATATTATGCCAAAAAAAACAACGATTTCAGGATTAAGATACTAAAGCCAATAGCTAAAAACCAATAGCCAATTTAACTATTTATAAAGTTATAATCTCTTATAAGTGTTTCTAATAAAATTTTAGGTGGCATATTACTTTCAATACCTGTTTTTATTTTTATTTCTTTTGTTACTTCAAACAAAAGTTTGGTAACAGTATTATTTCGGTTTTGGGTATATGCCCTAATCACCTTATTCATAGTATTTATATCTTGTTCTGATAGCTTTTTTACCTCTTCAAAAACAAGCTCGTAATTTGGGGATAAATTTTTATAAATGGAATGTTTGAAAAAAGTTTTTTTCGTAGTTTTTATAACAGCAGTTCCAGCGGCAATATCTCCAAGTCGTTGTCCTTTGCCGTTTACTATAATGGTTGTAAAAGCTACTACTCCATAAAAAATCCAAATATCTACTAGTCTTAATAGCCATCTAATCAGATAGCTACCAAGAGATGGTGAACGACCATCAAGTTTAACAACTTTAATTTTCATTATCATTTTTCCAGGAGTTTGCCCATGAAAAATTAAATTGTTTCCTAAATTATAGAAAAAAATAGGTAATTGAAGAAGAATAATTATAACAATAGCAATATTGCTTTCGTTAAAAATTTCAGAAAATATTCCATATATAAATATAATTATAAGAATATAGACAATAATAAATAGAAGATCTAAAACGGTAGCCAGAATTCGGTCTCCTATATTTGCAATATTATGTTCAATAAGAACATTTTGTGTGGTTTCTATTTTTACTTTCTCCATACATATTTTTAGGTTAGGCAAATTAAAATTAATAATTAGCCAATTTAAGCGAAGTTATTTTTTTCTT
>JAOZQN010000168.1 GCA_029932195.1 Bacteroidales bacterium
CAAAAACTGGGGGAACTTTTTTTGATGAAATATCAAATTATTAACACCTTAGGGCATGCCCCCTTGTTGATATAGACGTTGTTATAGGATTTTATTCCATCACAATATTTGACTGTAAACCGATTATAGATTTACTTACAAACAGTAAGGATAATGCTTTAATAAAGAAAAAAAACTAAATGTTTTACATTATCCTCCTCAACTTTTCAATGTGAGCCTTAAAAAGGTTCAAGTTGAAAAGTTTGTAAAGTAAAAAGTTATCAAGCTAAAAGGTTATAAATTTAAAGAGATTCCTTAAACTTGATAACTTTCAACTTGATAACTTTCAACTTGATAACTTGATAACTAATTTATACTAAACCTTGAGCTAACATTGCGTCTGCAACTTTTACGAAACCTGCAATATTTGCACCTTTAACGTAGTCAATATAGTCTCCGTCTGTTCCGAATTTAACACAAGAAGCATGAATATCGCTCATAATTCTTTTTAGATGAGTATCAACTTCTTCACGAGTCCAAGAAAGTCTGAGTGAATTTTGGCTCATTTCTAATCCAGAAACAGCAACACCACCAGCATTTGCAGCTTTACCAGGTCCGTAAAGGATTTTAGATTTCATATAAACTTCAATAGCTTCTGGCTCTGAAGGCATGTTTGCTCCTTCCGAAACAACATAACAGCCATTATCTACAAGAACTTGTGCTTGTTCTCCGTTTACTTCGTTTTGAGTAGCACATGGAAGAGCAACATCACATTTAACACCCCAAGGACGTTCGCCTGCGAAGAACTCTGCTCCGTATTTGTCTGCATATTCTTTAATTCTACCTCTTCTATTATTCTTAAGATCCATTACGAATTCTAATTTTTCGGTATCAATACCTTCTTTATCGTAAATATAACCAGAAGAGTCAGAAAGAGTTACTACTTTACCACCAAGTTCAATAACTTTCTCGGTTGCGTATTGTGCAACATTACCCGAACCAGAAACGGTAACTATTTTTCCTTTAAAACTTTGGTTGCGAGTTCCAAGCATGTGTTCTGCAAAGTAAACAGTTCCATAACCTGTTGCTTCTGGGCGAATTAGGCTACCACCCCATTCAAGACCTTTACCTGTAAGGATTCCAGTAAATTCGTTTTTCAATTTTTTATACATTCCGAACATGAATCCGATTTCTCGTCCACCTACTCCGATGTCTCCTGCCGGCACGTCGGTGTTTGGTCCAATATGACGGAAAAGCTCCATCATAAAGCTTTGAGTAAAACGCATTACTTCGTCGTCAGATTTTCCTTTTGGGTCAAAATCCGAACCACCTTTTCCACCACCCATAGGAAGTGTTGTAAGGCTGTTTTTTAACACTTGTTCGAATGCTAAAAATTTAAGAATTGCTAAGTTTACTGTTGGATGAAATCTCAAACCACCTTTGTAAGGTCCAATGGCACTGTTCATTTCAATTCTGTAACCTTTGTTAAGTTGAACTTCGCCTTTGTCGTCCATCCAAGGAACTCTAAACATGATAACTCTTTCTGGCTCTGACATTCTGTCCAGAATTTTAGCTTGTTTATACTTTGGATTTTCTTCAATAAATGGAAGCAATGATTCTGCTACTTCTTCTACTGCTTGGTGAAATTCTACTTCGTTAGGATTTTTGGCAATTACTTTTGCCATGAAATCTTCAACTAATTTGTTCATAATTTTAAATTTAAAAAATATTAATTAATAGTTAAGATTACTAATATTATTCTGTTAAAATTGCTTATATTGTTAAAAAAACATCTCTAAAGCAACCTTTAAATAATGTTTCAATTTTATTACTTTTTTTTTGATTACCAAAAAAAAGAACACGTTTTTATTTATGATTTTTATCAGACTCAACAAATTTCATTATCAAATAACTATATATTTTATTGAAAATAAGTCTTTTATTTAAAAATGGTTTTTAATGAAAAATGTTATAAAACATGAAAAAATAAAGAATATAATTAAGGTTTTTTATTTTTGCATATAGATTTAAAAATAAAACGTATTAAAACCGCAAAAAGCACAACTACAACTGTAAACACCCCAAAACCAATAATAAATTCGCTTGCAATATTACTTTTAGTATAAATTGCTTCAAAACTGTGCCAATATTTATAATTTTCAAGTCCATTATTTTCGGCAAAATGCGAAATAAAAACCATTGAACTATAAGTAAATAAGGCAAGTAGAAAAATATTTAGAATACTTTTGGTCTTTTCTAAAAAAGTGGTCTTCATTATTTTAAAAATTTATATTTTTGAATTATAAAAAATGTAATACTTTTGCAATATGGAAAAAATTATTGATAAAAAGATAAAAAAACTAAATATTTTATTTTTTAGTTTACTTACTATTTCAGTTATTGCTACACTTTTTGTTTTATATTTAAAGATAAATCTAAAATATGAAGACTTGGTGAAGGCAGGCAGTTTAGCACTGTATCTCAGCCCTTTAACTATGATTATTGTTATTATACTAAATTCATATTTATATAAAAAGGCTGTTGAAAAAGCAGAAAACTTAACAGATAAAATTGAGAAGTTGCAGATATTTTTTCAAGCAAAAGTTGTTCAATATTCGCTTTATAGTTTGGCGGGAATTATTGCTGCAATAGGCTTGCTTTTAGAATATAGAGCACCAAATATTTTTATTTCGGTAATTATTTTGTCGTTCTTAGTTTTTAATATTCCAACCAAAAAGAAATTTGACAAAGATTTTAATACAGAGCAACAAGTTGAGGAAGAATAAACTTATTTCCCTAAATACTTGTTGTTTTTTCGAACATATAATCTCATAAATATCTGAGATACAACGAAGGTAAAAAAAATGGATATTTCTGATAATCAGAAATATCCATTTTAAAATTCTATAATAAATTTTTAAAATTCTTCACTATCTCCGTCTCCACCTCGTTCACTTTTTCCTTTTTTGTTTTTATAATTGTTAATTTTATAACTCAAACTAAGTGAAAAAATAGGTGCATCGTGTCCTCTTTCGTTGTAAGAGTAAAAAGTTGAAGTTTCTGATATAAAATTATGATTCATAGTGTTAAAAATATCTTTTACATTAAAAGTAATGCTCAATTTTTTCTTAAATAAGTCCTGACGAACGGCAGCATTTACCATATAAAAATCGTCCATAGAACCTTGTGATGTTATTGAAGGTGCTCTGTAAAAACCAGTTATCTGAATACGTGTGCCTGTTTTAAATTTTAAAGTTGTGTTTCCACGAGTACTCCACATATAGGTAGATTTTGTAACCTCCTCGTCAAGTATTTCGCCATCAATATTATATTGATAAATATTTCCAGACAGGTTAAAATTCAACCATTTAGCTACAGAAAAATTTGTCATTGCTTCCATACCAATAGAATAATCTTTGCTTAAATTATCAAAAGTACTAAGCATAATTCCCTCATCTGTAAGATATTGTATGCGTTCTATCTTGTCGTTTGTTTGACGATAATATGCTTCAACAGAAACGAAAGAACTTTTTATTCTTTTCATATAATTAACTTCGTAAGAATCAATATATTCAGGATTTAGCTCTGGATTTCCCGACCTCACATTCATTTTATCTACATAAAAAGGAAATGGGTTTAAATACCAACCACGAGGGCGATTTATTCTACGACTATAACTCGCTTGCAACTGATTATCTCCAGGAAATTGCTTGGAAAGATGCACCGAAGGGAAAAAATCAAATCGTTGAATTGGATATTTTGTTGTTCCTTGTTCAATAAGTCGGTCGGTATATTCTGTTCGCAAACCTGCCTGATAACCAAGAGTTTTGTAAGAACCTGAAAATATGCCATATCCTGCTTGAATATAATTTTTAAAAACTAAATCGTTTGTTTGAGCTTCATCTCTAACATAATCATCTAATTTATAGTCATATAACTCAAAATTATAGTCAGATAGCACAATATCAAAACGACCTGTGTAGCCTGCTTCTATTTTATGATTTTTGCCAATTGGTTTTTCATAACTCACTTCAAATCTATATCTTTCACGGTCTTTGGTTTCAAAAGATTGTTGTTTATAAATATTGTCGCCAATTTGTTCCCAGTTTACATTTGTGGTATCCTCAAACATGCTATTAACTTCGTTTGCGTCCCATTTTGAATAGTATGCTAATGTGCTAATTTTATGTCCTTTTTGTTTAAATTTATGCTCGTAATTAAAATTTACGGTATAATAATTTCCTGCAATATTAAAAAATGTATTTCGTGCATAATATTCTGTTGGTGAAGGATAAGTAGTACCATCATTATAAATAAAAAACTCTTCATTTTCAGTATTCATTTCCATACCAAAATCACGATAGCCATAATCACCTGATAATGTTAGAGTATTATTATCATTTATATAATAATCAAAACCAGCATTTCCTTTGTAACCGTTTCGTTTCCAATTGCGGTCTGAATTAGAAATTTGATTATAATCTCCTAAATCAAAGTAAGTTATTTGCTCCTGATAGCCTTCTCCTGGTGCATTTTTAACTCTGTAATCTCCTCCTGCAAAAAAGTTAAACTTACCTGTCTTATAGTTAAGTAAAATATCGGTGCTGTAAGAATTTTGTGTGGCAGCCGAAACATTAAAAATTCCGTTAAAACCATCTGTTTTTTTCTGTTTGGTAATTATATTTATTATCCCTCCTACTCCATCTGGGTCGTATTTTGCTGAGGGATTGGTAATTATTTCAATTTGTTCAATTGTGCTTGCAGGAATTTGCTGGAGAGCATCGCTACCATCAAGAACCGATGGCTTGCCGTTTATTAAAACTGTAAAATTAGAACTACCTCTTATTGAGACATTTCCATCAATATCTGTTTCCACAGAAGGAGTGTTTTCTAAAATATCCACTGCACTTCCGCCAACAGACGTAAGGTCTTGGCTTACATTAATTACTTTTTTATCAAGTTTATATTCAATAAATTTTCTGTCGGCACTAATAACGACATCATCAATTTCATTATCACTTGAATTTAGAGCAATTGTGCCTACTTCTACGTCTTTTGATTTTGGAGTTACTTTTATATCAGAAATTCGTTTCTTTTCAAATCCCAGAAATTTTACTTCTAAATAATATTTTCCATATTTTAAATCCGATAAAGAAAACCTACCTTCTGTATCTGTTAAAATTCCTGTTATCATAGACGAATCACGCTGATAGTAAGCAACTACACTCACATATTCCATCGGCGTATTACTTGTTTTTTCAACTACAATTCCTGACATACTTCCTTCTGGTGGCAAATTTCCACCTCCTCCTTGTGCTTTTGCACTTGCAATAGTAAAAATTATTAATACTACTGTTGCTATTTTTTTTATTAATTTCATCTAAATAATTGGTTATTAAAATTATAATAGACAAGGCCTTACTAAAAAGCAAAGCCTTGATTTTGTTTTAATTTTTTGTTCTAACGATTTCCTCTTCCATTTCCATCTCCATTTCCATTACCTTTTCGTCCATTTCCTTGTCCGTTGCAATTTCCTTTTTTTCCATGTTTGCTATGTTTTCCTTGCATTTGTCCCATTTGTCCGTGATGTCCCATTGGTCTGTTGGCATGGTGCATGTCAAATTTTACTCTTTGTTCTTCTGTTAAAATATTTCTAACTTCGTTTTGCATTGTAGCTCTTTTAACCTGCATTCCTACTTTTATGTCGCCAATTTCTCTAATTTTTGCTTCAACTGCTTTCATATCAACTGTTTTTGCTGTTTGCAAAATAGTTAATTCTGCTTCTTTTAATTTTATTTGATTATGAGAACTCGTCATTTCTTGCATCTGTGCTGTTTTGAGAACTTCTATTTTACTCTCTTGCTCTTCTGTTAGGTCAAGCATTTGGCAACCTCCTTCTCCATTTCCTCCTCCATGTCTAAATGGTTGTGCATAAGTTAGAACACTCAAACTTGTAAATACTGCAATCATAATGATTGTTACTGGCACTAAATTTAACTTTTTCATAGTTTAATTGGTTTATTGGTTTAATTGTTTATTAGTTTACTAGTCTATTGGTTAAGTCAATTACTACAAGCAATTAAGAATTAATCATTTAAAACTAAAGACTAAAAATTAAAGACTTATCTTTTTTTACGATGTTTTGATTTACATTGATGTTTTGGTTGCATATCTATAAATACTTCAATTAATTTTTCTTTTTGTTCTTTATTACAAGTTTTTTTCATTTTCAAAATCATATCAAACGATAATATTTTTAGTTTTTCATGAAAACCTCCTATTTCTGTTGCAGCTGAATCCAAAATTACTTTGCTCGGATTTTCTTTTTTTAATTCATCATTAATTTTATCTCTGTATATCTTCATTTCGTCCATTACCATTTTTGATTCTTGCATAAATTCTTTTCTATAATCTTTAAAATCTTCCTCCTGTTCTGTAGAAAGATTCAGTTCTTTACTCAAAAAATTTGTAAAATGCCCATTTGGTGGTGGAGGTGGTGGTGGAGGTCTAAAATGTCTCTCCGTTTTCATCTTATGTCCATGAAGAATAATTGTTGTTATGGTTGTAAGATTTGTAATCAATAATAAAATTATTAATAAATTCTTGATATTATTTTTTGTAAAAAGGGACATTTAAATAAGTGTTTAGTTTTTAATGTTTAGTTTTTAATTCTTTTAAGTGTGTAATATATCGAGGGAGTTTGGTTGCAAGTTACATGTTTCACAATGCGACAATTAATTATAATTTGTTATTTTGTTTGTTGCAAAAAAACAAAATAAATAACTGACATCGTGCACAACGATATGGCTCTTTTTCAGTTAATTAGTTGCTTATTCCAATATTATTTTCTTTACTATCATGCCTTTACTTGTTTTTATTTTAATCAAATAAATTCCAGTAGCTTGTTCTCTTAAATCAGCTGTAAATAACTCTTTGTCCGTTAATAGTTTTTCAATAATCTGTCCGTTTATATTTGTAATTTCAACAGATTGTAAATCTCTTCCATGAATAGTGAAAATTCCATTTGTTGGGTTTGGATAAATATTTATATTATCACTGCTATATTTGTTCTCAATTTCAGTAATAACACAATCATTCATTAAACACCTTATTGATTTATTATTTACTTGATTTTGACTAAGAAAGCTAAATAAATCTCGATATATATTAGGGAAACGATAGTAGTCGAACACATGGTAAACAATGCCCATTATTTGGTCATCATCAATTTGATTTATATTCATCATAACAGTATCTAGTTTTGCAGTTGCATACTGATAATTAGTAACTTCATCTAAAAACTCACCATATTCATTTTTAAAAACAGATACGACTTGATAATGTGAAAGAAAATACAAAGTTTCATTAGGAAGAGTTATTGTATCAGGAGTATAAATTAAATCTTCTAAAATTTCACCACCTTTTGTAAAATATATTATACCGTTTGGTTTGTCTATTTGTGTATCACCAATACACCCTGTAACAATACTATCATTAATTTCAGTCGCTAATTGTTGTAAGTAATTAAAACTTTCAGGCATATTTCCACGGTATAATCCTGAATTTTCAAATTTATCTATCCACATATAATCATCAGGATAAGATGTGCCTTGAAAACGGTTTGTATATCCGCCCCAGTCAATATGGTTTATACCATGATGATGCATTGCTAATTCATGTCCGTTTTGCACCCACTCGTTCATTAAATTTATTTTTTCGTTATCTTGTAAAATGTATTCAGCCATTTGAGATTGTAATGCAAGCGTTAATTTAATATTAAACGTGTCAGCAGTTTCAACCATATGAACAGTTGAAAGCCAAGTTGCTTGTTGAAAATACAAATTATTTGTTCTCAAAGAGTCTGGCGGATATCCGAGTTCATCAAATAATATCTTATTTATCAGAGGATGCGAGGTATCCCTACCTGCTTCAAAATGAACCATAATAAAAACTTTTTCGTTCTGTCCGAATGTTGTTATGGATGTTAGTATAAGTATTAAAATTAAATAATAAGCTTTGTTTTTCATTATATTTATAATTTTTAAATGAGTTTTAGTCTAATATTATTTTTTCAACCATTATTGTTTTATCTTTTGACTGTTTTTTTTATAAAAAGTTTAAATCTTTGATTATTTCAGTCTGTGCACAATTAAAAAGTTAAATATATGATTATAATATTAAAATAAAGCGAATGAGTTTTGTTGCGATTTTTATTTTTGTTGAATGAGCCATATACTGAAACTTGGACTACCCACGTAAAATTAGACAATGAAATTCGTGTAAAGCGTGGACGCTTTACGCATAAATGACTATGCGGCAAGCGTCCACGCTTGCCACGAAAAGTCATTGATAATCAGCTTTATCCAACCTTACGTGGGTAACCGAAACTTGTAACACCTTTCCCAATATGTTACACACTCAATTCTTTTTATCCTCCCTCCTAAAACCTAATTTCCTAACCCAGACAAGCTGGAAAAATTTTGAAATTTTGAAATTATGAAGTTTTGAATAACATTATGCCAAAAAATACAACGATTTTCAGGATTAAGATACTAAATACCCTAATTTCCTCCTTCCTCCCTCCTAAATCACTCAGACAATGCGTAGCTCACAAAAGCTTCTTGTTCAATGTCATTAAAATAATATTCCATGCTTTCGTAATTTGCCGTTGTGTCGTATGAATTTTCTGAATTATAAAAACTTCCAAAAAATATCCCAAATAAAATCCCAACAAATACAGCCGCTACTGCCATTGCTGGTTGCACAAATTTCTGAAAAACAACACTTCTACTTTTATCTAATTTAAGCTCCTCTATTTCCTGATTAACTCGTGTTATAATAAAAGGATTTACTTTAATTTCTTTTTCATTATCAATAATAGATAGACTGTCAGATAAGTTTTCATATAATTTTTCACAATTAGAACAATTTGCCAAATGATTTTTAATATTTTCCATCTCAACATTATTTACTTCTTTGTAGAAATAAAAAATTAAGTTGGATTCTATGTTTTTGCAATTATTCATTGTGTTTGTTTTTTAGTAAGACAGTTGTTTTTTATAAAACTTGCGTTTCTTATGAAAAGAATATTGTTAAATTGTTAAATTGTTATATTGCATATTATTAGACTCCTAATTTTTAACATTTGACTTATAATAATTAAGAAGTTTTTTTTGCAGATTTTTTTTTGCTCTGTGCAATAGTGATTCTACCGATGAGATTGAGAGTTCCATTATTTCCGAAATATCTTTGTAAGATAAATCTTCGTATTTGCTTAATACAAAAGCTGTTTTTTGTCGTTTTGGTAATAAATTTAATGCTAACTTTAAGGCTTTGGAATGTTCTTTTTGTTCGGAGTTAGTATTTGTTTTATCTTTTATTTCCGAACTATTTTTTTCATCGTCGATATTAGCAAAACGATTTTTCACTTTATTTTTCTTAACATAATTAATTGACTGATTTACAGTTATCCTATAAAGCCAAGTAGATAATTTTGAGTCGCCTTTGAACCTATCAATAGAAGTCCACATTTTAACAAAAACATCTTGAGTAATATCTTCTGCATTTTCTTTGTTATGCACAAATCCCATACAAGTATTAAAAACCAACGACTTATGCTGTTCCACAAGTTGCGAAAAAGCTGTTTGGTCTTTTTGTTTTACTTTCTTTATTAAATTTTTTTCGGTCAAAATTGTTGTTGTTTTTGAGGGCACTCCTATAAACCCAAAGTGCCTAACGGCATGTTATCCAAAATTATTAAAATACTCATTTACAGGAGTAAACTCAAACTTTAATAATTTTGAAAGCCTTGATTTTTGAGTTTTTAGGAGTGCCCTTGAGTAAGACAAAACTAATTAAAAAAACTTGCGTTTTTCCACAAAAAAAGACTGTAACATAAATGCTACAGTCTTAACAATATGAAAAACAAAAAATTAAATTATGAACTTTTAATTTTTCGCTCCTTATTTGATTTTTTCAATTATTCAGATAAAACGAAGCCCTAAAATAACCTATTTATTATCTGTTTTTACAGTATCTCGAACTATTCGTGATCTTCGCACAACTACTGGTGGTGAAATACTATCTATCTCTTCTTTTATATCCTCTGCTAAGATTACATTTTCATTGTTATTTCTATCTTCTACAATATCATCTTCTATAATACTCTCTTCTACAACTTCGTTTACAACAATAAATGACTTATTATTTTCTATCTTATTTCTTCTCGGTTCTTCTATTTTTTTGGCACTACTTGATGCCTTAAAATCTCCTGATACATTAAAAAATAACAGAGTAACAGATGATACTGCTATTATAACAGCAAATAACAAAGCTACTTTTGAACTAAGAAATGTGCTTATTTTAGAAAAATTAGACACGTTTGCAACTTGTCCATTTTTCATCTTATTGGCAACATTTTCCCAACTCACATCAGACGTAATTTTTACATCTTTTAGAGCATTTCTGGCTATACCATCTAAATATGATAAATCTTTTGACATAACTTATTGTTTTGAAAAATAAATTTTGATTTTGAGTGTTATTGTTAAATTTAATCAAATAACAGCCTCCTCTCCTCTTTATCTTATTGTTTTGTGCTATTATGGTTAATAAATATGTATTAAATAAAATTTTATTTTGATCGAAAATTATATTACTTCTTTATAAAATTTAATGTTTTTTTCTTTTTGTTTTGCGAGTGCGATTATATATAATTTGTCTTGTAATTGTTTTCTTGCACGTAAAAGCTGTGTTTTTGAGGTGTTTATACTTATATCAAGTTTTTTTGCTATCTCTTTGTGTTTGTAACCCTCCATAACGTATAGGTTAAAAACAGTTCTAAATCCATCTGGCAACTCGGCAACTGTCTCAAAAATTTCGTGTTGTGTAATTTCTGTATTTGTAATTACCGATTTTTTATCTGTAAAATCAATATTTACGTCCTCGTCTGTTTTAGATTGCAAATTGGCGTATTTATCAAGTTCATCTATATCGTAAAAATGATTTTTAGATTTTTTTTTCAAATATCGTAAAGATAAATTTATCATTATCCGTTTTATCCATCCTTCAAAAGATCCCAACCCTTTGTATTGAGCTATTTTAGTAAAAACAACAATAAAACCTTCTTGCATAATATCACTGGCAGCATGTTTATCTTTTAAATATCTCATGCAAACACCCATCATTGTTAAAGAATATTCCTCAAATAATGTTTTTTGAGCATCATTATCTCCGTTTTTACAACGACTGATTATTTCTTTTTCATTATTCATTATATAGAGTTTCAGGTCTTAAAATAGTTGCATGTTTTTTTTATTGTTTTGATAAAATTTTATTTTATTGTTAGATTGTTGCATTATTATCTAGGGCTAAACCATAGCTTGTCCAAATATAAAAAGCATATTTGCCCATTTGGA
>JAOZQN010000169.1 GCA_029932195.1 Bacteroidales bacterium
ATCATCGTGGGTTATCAATAGGGTCGTCCTTTCGGACTTTATGGACGCACACTATATTCATTATTCATTACTTAAATCTAATACTTAAAAGAGCTTCCACTTAAAAATTCTCGTAAAATTGATGTTGGAGGAATTTCGTCCTCTTCTATTGTTACAAAATACGATAAAAATTTCAGTAATCGCTGGGCTTCGGAGTATTCATATTCAGTTTCGTTGATTTCTTTTAGCAGAGGTTTGGCATATTTTTTTATAACAGAAAGTTCGTAAAGCAACGCCGAGTTAAACATAATATCTGCCTCTTCCTGAAATGGGAAAATATTTCGCTCTTCTCCACGTCTAACACTTTGCCATCTACGTAAAGTTTCGGAAGCGGAATAATTTCTATATTTATAGTCTCGTATAATCCTGCGTAACAACCTATTATCTGTTGTAGGAATTCTGTTGTGCCAATCAATTCCTATTTGTGTGAGTGCCGAAATGTAAATTTTAAATTTATATTTATCATCTATTTGTGCCGAAAGTTCTGGATTTAAACCATGTATGCCTTCTACAATAATTATGTGTTCCTTGCTTATCTGTAATTTTTTTCCATCATAGAATCGCTCGCCAGTTTCAAACGAATATTTTGGAACTTCTATTTCTTTGCCTTCAATAAGATCTAATAAGTTTTTATTAAACAATTTAGTATCAAGAGCTTGTAGGCATTCGTAATCATATTCGCCGTTTTTATCTAATGGAGTATCTTTTCTATTTACAAAATAATTATCCAACGAAATTTGAATTGGTTTTATACCAATAATTTTCAGTTGCACCGAGAGTCGTTTGGCAAAAGTTGTTTTTCCCGACGATGTTGGTCCTGCAATTAAAATTATTTTTGTGTTTTCATGTTTCTTTATTTTATCTGCAATTTGTGATACTTTTTTCTCGTGTAAAGCTTCCGAAAATTTAATTAAATCACCAGCTTTTCCTGCCTGTATTTTTTCGTTTATGTTGCCAACTGTTGATATTTCCAAAATTTCTACCCAATTTTGATATTCTTGAAAAATTTCAAATAATTGTTCTTGCTGAATAATTTCGCCAAGTTCGTTGGGATTTGTTCGCAGAGGAAATCGCAGAAGCATACCTTTATAATAAGGTATCAAATCAAACGTTTTCAGATAACCAGTTGATGGGAGTAAATGTCCGTAAAAGTAATCATCTTGATTATCAAGAGTATATACAGAGGTATATAAAGTTGGGCGTGTTTTAAATAATTTTGCTTTTGCAAAAAGTTTATTATTTTTAAAAATATCAATAGCCTCATCAGTAGGTATTTGATTACGAAAAAAGTTGAGGTCGGCATTAATTATTTCTCTCATTCTATCGGCAATATCAAACACGTTTTCGTGACTCAAATTATAATCTTCTGGCTCTACTTGACAGTAAAAACCCTTTGATATTGAGTGTTCTATACGTAAATCTACATCTGGCAAAGTATCTCTAAATGCTTTCAAGAGAACAAACGAAAGCGAACGTTTATACATACGAGAGCCATCAACATTAGTAATATCAAAAAATTCAATAATTTTAGGATTATAAACCCTATATGAAAGTTCTGATACTCTGTTATTTACCCTTGCACCAAGTATTTGATGTTTTAATTTTATTTTCAAATCATCGGCTATTTCTTTTAAAGTTAAGCCAAGTTCATATTCTTTTGTCAAATTATTATTTAAACAAGTAATTTTTATTCTTTTGCTCATAATTAGTGAGTTAGATGGTTGTAAGTTCGTTAGAATAGGATTATTCTATTTTAGTCTAATTTTTTGAAAAAACGAAAAAGTTTTGAAATCAAAAATTAATCCAATTGTAAAGATAAAAAAAAAAATTATCTTTGCAAATAAATTTTTAAATTATAAATACGATGAAAAATAAATTGATAAAAATAATAGGAGCAAGTTTTTTATTACTTATAATATTTTCGTTTACCATTATTGTAGTAAAAAAAATGATACCAGAAAATAAAAAAATTGAGCTTATAGAGTCTTGGTTTAGTTCTCCTTACGAGTATATGTTTTCTGGAGGTATCCATAATAATAGCGGTGTTTTAAATTTTTTAATGACAAACAACAGCGAATTTATGGCAGGCACAACAGGAATAATGTTTTATGGAGGTATAAATAGTTCTATAAGCAAAGTGTTTGATTATGAGCCAGTTTTGTATAATTATAAAGCAATAGAAAAACTTTCTGGCATAAAATGTTTTACAAAAACAATAGCAGAAGACGGCACAAAATTTAATTATCTAAATCCAGAAATTATTGACTGGGGTTACGAGGAGCTTTTGCCAAAGCCAAAATTAAAAATCCAAGAATATACTTGCAAAGAAATATACAAAACTGTATTTTCACGTTTTTTTCGTATGATGACAGAAGCATATATTTATGGAAATAAAGACAATGACATTAAAGAGCTTAAAGAAGATTATATTAACACAATGTATGATAATGGATATGGTGGATTAGATATTTTGGAAGAACGCCACAGTGGTGCATTGCAAAAATATTATGTTTCACGAGATGGCACAATTATGACTCCCGCAATGGCAATAGGATTTTGGATAAGACGAGATATTGACGGTTCTTCAGATAAACTATGGAAAAAACTACAAAAATTTATGCTTCTATACGATAAAAAATGGTTCAAAACAATTAAAAAATAAAATATAAATAATAATTATAAATATTATGAATATTAAACAATTAATAGAATCTGATTTGCCTAATTTTACAGGGGTTGTTGTTGCAGATGGTGCAGCACCACTTGAGGTGTTGCAAAATTTGAGAGCATCAGTAGCATGGCGTTTTAAAATAGAAAATGCCTTAGAATTTGATGAGGTTTTGGTTGCTGGTAATATAAAAAAAGTAAATAAAGGAAGTTATTTTATTGCTCAAATTAAAAATATTGTTACTATTCGTGAATTTGCTAATATGCCTGAACATCAAAACGTTATAGATTATCAGAATAAGCATTATGGAAATTGGATAGCAAATGCAATAAGAAAAAATGAAGCTAATACAGGATTAGATTCGCGAAATGCAATTATTTTTGAAAAACCAACTGAAATTAGGCAGTTTAGCACTAATTTTTTTAGTTATCTTTCAAATCCCGTTTCATACGTAAAATAAGAATAATGAAAACACTTGAGATTAAAAATTTTGGAATAATAAAATCGGCAAATATTAAACTAAACGGTCTAACCGTAATTGCTGGTAATAACGATAGTGGAAAAAGCACTGTTGGTAAACTCTTATTTTCAATAATAAAAGCAATTAACAAAAGGGACAGTTTCACTGAAGATGAAAAAGAAGAAGACGTATCAAAAAAAATAAAAGAATTATATTTATTTGTGAGTAACAAGTCAAATATAAAAAGTGTTAATGAAGTATTTTATCCTGAAAATATTTATAATGAACTTAGTAAATATATTAAAAATTCTCTTTTTACTGATACAGAAATAGAAAAATTTGAAGCAATTTTTAATGATTTAAAAGAGGTATTAATAACAAATAATTTATTTACTACATACACAGAAAAAACATTATTAGAAATAAAGAATCTTGTAAAAAGTGAAGACAACAACGACGAAATTGTCTTAAATTATTTGCAAGATAATTTTTATTCTGAATTTTATTCTCAAATTTCGCCACAAATTTCGCCACAAAATGCAGATTTAGAAACTTTTATAGAATATAAAGAAGGAGATATTGATTTATTTAGTGTAAATATTAAAAATAATAAAATTAATTCTATAAATTATTACAACGAACCTCCATATTTTAAAGATGCTACAATAATTGAAACTCCATTTTCGCTCCAACTATCTGATTTAATTATAAATGCAGATATTATTGGCAAAGACAATAATCCTGCAAGTGTGCGTTCTAAAACACATTTTCATATAAAAGATTTGGTTACAAAAATTAAAAATGCTGAATATTTTAGACCTAATAATGCTTCTGAGGCAGACAAAGATTTTTTATATAAAATTAATAAAATAATATCAGGGGAGTTTTATTACGACCCAAATAAACAAACTTTTTACTACCAAAAAGAAAAAATAGGTAGAATAGAATCCATAAATACTGCTTCGGGAATAAAAACATTTGGGTTTTTTCAACTTTTATTAAAATCAAGAAATATATATACTAAAAATCTGATAATCATAGATGAACCAGAAAACCACCTACACCCAGAGTGGCAACTAAAATATGCCAAAATGATTGTAGAATTAGTAAAAAATGGAATTTCGGTAGTTATTAGTTCGCATAGTCCTTACATGCTACAAGCATTAAAATTATATAGCGAACAAGAAGGTTTAAAAGAGAGAACAAGTTTTTATCTTGCAGAAGAGATGAATGAACAATTCGTAAATATAATAGAAAAAACAAACGATTTGAATACTATTTTTTCAAAATTAGCTAAACCTTTTAAAGAATTAGTATGGGCATAAATATTTTAAATAAAATTTTGGATTTTGGACTTGAAAAAGGATATTTTGAATTATTTTCTATTAAAAAACTTGATAAAAGTTGTTGTAAAAAAACAGAAGTTATTGATTTCGATGAAACAAAAAGAATTATTTGTAAAAAAAATCAGTGGGACGAAATAAAATCTTGTGATGCCTTAAAGTTTAGATTTGAAGAAGAAAAAAGAATAGATTTTATTGAAATGAAAAGTATTAAAAACTTATCAAGAAATCCAGAATTAAAAAAAGAAGGAAGATTACAAAAACAAATTACAAAATTTGATTTTAAAGGAAAAATTAGAGATAGCATAATTATTTTATCAAGCATAACACAGGAGCGAGGAGTTCTTACAGCTGAAGAACGAAAGGAATTTTATGAAATAAAGAAACAGCCTATTTTTTTAACAGATATTAATTTTGACACCAATTCTACGAATTATATTGCTTTGAGCTTAGATTTTATGGGTAGTTTTTCTACTCATTTAGAAAAATTATTGATTGAAGAAGTAAATTTGATTGAAGCAGATTCATTAAATAATTTACAACAACCAATTTTAATGGACTGCGAAGAATTTAAAAAATACTATAATTAAATAAATTAGAATTGAAAGCTATCCTATTTTCTACTTTATAACTTTGAACTTTAGAACTACTTACATGCACATTTTTTACACACCCGATATTTCTGGCAAATTCTATTTTTTAGATAAAGAAGAGTCAAGGCATTGCATTAAAGTTTTGAGGCTAAAAATTGGTGTTATTATTCAACTTATTGATGGGAGTGGTGGCTTTTATGAGGCAAAAATAATTTCTGAAAATCATAAAAAATGTGAAATAGAAATTACGAAAAAGACCGAAAATTACGGAAAAAGAAATCAGAAATTGAGTATTGCCATTGCCCCCACCAAAAATATTAGTCGCTACGAATGGTTTTTGGAAAAAGTTACAGAGATTGGAATTGATGAAATTTTACCGTTCACAAGTTTTCATTCCGAACGAAAAAATATAAAAAACGAACGGCTTGAAAAAGTAGTTGTCTCAGCAATAAAACAATCAATAAAAACCTATAAGCCAGAATTATATAAACTTCAAAGTTTTAATAATTTAATTAAAATGGATTTTGAAGGGCAAAAATTTATTGCATATTGTAAAACAGATAATCATTTGAAAAATGAATATAAAACTGGCAGTAATGCACTTGTTTTAATAGGACCAGAAGGTGGTTTTTCGGAACAAGAAGTTGAATTGGCAAAAGACAATGGGTTTAAGCCTATTTCATTATCTAATAGCAGATTACGAACAGAAACAGCAGGAATTATTGTTGCTTCTATTTTTGATATTTTAAATTAATAAATAAACTCAACTTTACTAAGTTGAAAATCTTAAAAAACATGAAAAATAAAAGAATTGCAATATTTTTTATTCTAATATTGAGTAGTATTTGTTCTGTTAGTTCGCAAGATATGAACAGTATGCTTAATAATAAGCATAAAATAACTTTTGATAACAGATATGAATATCAAAATGAGAACTTATTAAAAGTTACAACTATAATTAAATTTCCTGAAAATTATTTTGCAAAAAATGCAAAAGTAGAAGTAAAACCTTTTGTTAAAACAAATATAAAAACTTATGAGGTAAGTAAAGATGAAAGAGGGAAATTTAGTAAGGGTAATGTTTCTGGTTATACAACTGTAGAATCATCTGGTAATAAAAATTATGAATTTTCAAGTTATTATCAATTGTCTGTAAATGAGAAGGTTCAAAAAGTAGATTTAAAGTTTGAACTTGATATAAATGGTGTGCAAAAAGAATTTACATTAGCAAAAAGAACAGAAACGAATAATGAAGAGCTTGATAAAATAGATATAAAAACGGCAACAAAAGAAGAGATTGAATCGCTAATAGAACGTAATAAAAACAATCCAGATACTCTTGTTTTTTTCAAAAGAAAACTTGCACAAAAATATGTGGAAGAAGAAGACTATCAAAATGCTGAAAACCTTTATTTAGAAGCAATTGAAGATAGTAAAAAGACTAATAATACAATAAGAACTGGGCAAATTTATTCTCATCTGGCAAAAAATAGTTTCATTTCTGGAAAAAACATGAATGCAATTGACGAATTTCAAGAAGCTCTTAACTTATTGTCTGACAGCGATAACAATACAGATATAAAAACAATTTACAATAATCTTGCTTATATCTATGAGAGTCTGGCAGAATATGAGGCAGCTATAAATTCATACAAAAAAGCAAAAGAAAATTGCGACCCAAACGATACCAAAAGTATTGCTAGAATAAATGACAATATAGCAAAAGCTTATACACAAATATATGATTTTGAGGAAGCTATAAAATTTTACGAGGAGAATATAAATTTTGAAAGTGATGCAGAAAATTCGGAAGAATTTGCAAAAACACTGAACAACGCAGCTGCAATTTACATAGAATTAGGAGATTATGAAAAAGCAGAAGAATATATAAATAAAGCATTAGACTTATCTGTTAATTCTGATGAAACAGCCTCATTACTAAATAATTTAGCACGAATTTATTTTAAGAATAAACAAATTGATAAAGCAATAGAAACTTATAAAAAAACAGGAGTAATAGATAATGAAAAAAGTAAGGCTATTGCTCTTCATAATCTTGGTAAAATATATTTTACACAAGAAGATTTTAATAATGCCAAAAATTCTTTTGATAAAAGCAATGAAATAGCAGAAGCTGAAAATCTGTTTTTTCTTAAACAAAAAAATAATTACTTATTGAGCGAAATTATAGCAATTACGTCTATTTCTAAAGAAGATTTTGTTGAATACAAAAATTTATTAAATCGTAAAAAAGCAGAAATTAATTTACTTAACGATTTTCAGGAAAAATATGTGATAACCGAGAGCAAAGAAGATCTTGTTGCTCAGATAACTAAAAAAGAAGCTGAAATAAAAAAAATTAATATCTTGGTAGAAAATCAGAGAATAGAAAAAGAACTACAGGACGAAAAAATAAAGTTACAAAAGGAAAAAGCTAAAAGACAGGAACAAAAAATTATAGGACTAATTCTGGGTTTCATAATAATTTTATTGATTTCATTTTATGCAATTTTACAATTAATTCAAAAAAAGAAAGCATATAACGAATTGGAAGAGAAAAATGCACAAATATCTCAACAGAACGAAGAAATAACAGCACAAGCAGATGAACTTTTGGATAAAAATGAAAAAATAACTAAAATGCACAGTAATTTGCAAGTCCAGAAAAATAAGATAGAAAAACAAAATTCAAAAATAAGATCAAGTATAAATTATGCAAAATCAATACAAACAGCAATATTGCCAAGTCATAAAATTATTGAAAAAAACTTGATTGATTATTTTGTCTTTTATCAACCAAGAGACATTGTTAGTGGCGATTTTTATTGGCTTTCGGAGCTAAATAAAGACGAATATTTATTTGCTGTTACAGATTGCACAGGTCATGGAGTTCCTGGTGCAATGATGAGTATGCTCGGCGTAGGTTTACTAAATGAAATAGTAAACGAACAAAAAGTTTACAAACCAAGTGAAATTTTATACAAACTGAAATATCTGATAATAAATTCATTACATCAAAAAGATGAAGGAAGTAAAGTTCACGATGGAATGGATATGACATTGATAAAAATAAATAAAAAAACAATGCAAGGTGAATTTGCTGGAGCTTATAACCCATTAATTATTGTTAGAGATAAAAAATTAACACAATTAGAAGCAGACGATATGCCTGTTGGTAAATATTTTGTAGAAAAAAATGAACCTTTTACAAATCATAAATTTGAAATAAAAAAGAACGACACCTTATATTTATATACAGACGGTTTTAAAGATCAAATGGGAGGTCCAAAACGCAAAAAATATAACAGAAAACAATTATTTGAACTTTTCATGAAAATTAATGAAAAATCAATGACAGAACAGCAAAAAATATTTGAACAAGAATTTTTTAACTGGAAAAGTAAACTAAGACAGGTTGATGACGTGTTAGTTGCAGGAATAAAATTTTAAATGTTACAACAAATCTAATATTTTTAGAGCATTATTTTTATTAGAAAAATTCTTAAATAAAATTTGTTTTCTTTTTTCTAACTCATTGTTTGTAAATTCTTTATTAACATAAAATTCTATTGCTTCTATAAATTCTGTTGCACTATTTTTAATAATACAAATATCTTCTAGCCCCGTATTATTTACCATTGGTGAATTTACAATACAAAACTTACTGGCAAACAAGGAATTAAGCAATTTTAATTTTATGCCTGTTGCCTGAAATGTAGGTAATAAATTTATATGAGCATTAATTAATAAATCTTTCATTTTTTCGTCTGAAGGATTTGCTATAATTTTCACATGTGCCAAGTTTTCAGATGCTTTTATTATTTCATTAGAAGGATTTTTTCCTGCAATTATGGTTGGGTAACTAACTTTATTTAAAACATTTTTTAATAAAAAAATTACCGCTGTAATATTCTCACTTACAGATAAATTACCATGATATAAAATATAATTTTCTTTTCCTGTTTTTGTCTCTATTCTATTAAAATTATGGAAAGCTGGAATGTAACGAACATTCTTATAATTACTACTCAAATAAATTTTATCATTCGGAGAAATTGCCAAAATATAATTTGCAAGATTTAATACTTTCTCATATTTTTTTAACTTCTTAGCTTCAATTTTTAAATAATTTCTCTTCAAAAAAACATTTTCAGACTTGTATAAATTAAAATAATAATCATGCTCAATATTGTGAGTTCTAACTATTTTTAGCCTATTTTTTAACTCTTCTCTCGCCAATAAATCAGTAGTATGCAAGCCCTCAAATAAAATAGGATAATTATCTTTTTGCAATTCGCTCAATAATTTTTCTGAAGAACGAGTGGAAACAATATACGGTTTGTTTTTTAAAATATATTTAAAACCTTTGCCTCGCTGATAATATATAACTTTTTGAGTATAAGAATTTAACATCTCAGCTTCCTCTCTTCCATATTGAAATGTATGTAAAATAATTTCAACTCCTATTTCATGCAACGCTTTTATTTTATAAAAAATATCTATAACTCCTCCATAATCAGCAGGATGTGGAACGTCTAATGAAATTATGTGTAATCTTTTTTTATTCATAACATTTTTTAACACTATTGAAGCAACAATATTAATATTTTTTAGTCATTATTATAGAAATTATTATGTTTTTTTTAATTTCGCACTTTATTTTTTTCACACTACAAACCTAACTAAACAAATAAAAAAATGAATAAAAAAATCATATTTACAAGTATTTTTCTATTAAGTATCTTATTTTCAATGAATTTATATTCGCAAGGATATAAAATTAAGGTAAAAATAAAAGGAGCAGAAAATCAGGAACTAATTTTGGGTTATCATAAAAATGATAATTTAATTCCTTCCGATACAGTTAAAACAGACAAAAAGGGAGTAGCTACTTTTGAGGGAAAAGAAGCTCTCAATGGTGGTATGTATTTTATTTTTCTACCATCAAAAAAATATTTTGATTTCTTGATTGGAGACGACCAAAACTTTGAAATAGAGAACGATACCACAGATATTTATTCCAATGCAAGTTATAAAGGAAGCAAAGACAATGAATTACTGAGCGAATATCATAAATTTTTGATGGCTCAAAATAAAAAAATGTCGGACTTAAATGCCCAAAAGAAGACAGCAAAAAATGATGCAGAAAAAAAAGAAATTGATAAGAAATTAAAGGAAGCCAACGAGGAATATGTTGCATATTACAACAAATCGGTTAGTGAAAATGAAGGCAGTTTTTTTGCAACTTTTATAAAAGCAACTCGTGAAATAGAAGTTCCAGAAGAAATTAAAGGACAAAAAACTCGTTATTATTATTACAAAAATCATTATTTTGATAATTTTGACGTATCAAATCCAAGACTCTTATTCACACCTTTTTACGAAAAAAAAATAGATACTTATTTTGATAAAATTTTAATTCAAAACCCTGATACTTTAATAGCTGAGGCAGATATTATGCTTGCAAAAACTCGCCACAACGACGAGTTATACAAATATATGCTAATCCATTTGTTCAATAAATATGCAGGAAGTAAATATATGTTTGCAGAAAATGTGTATGTTCATCTCGGTTTTATTTATGCAAAAGATGCAACTTGGAGCACCGATTCTTTTAGAAATCAACTACCTCCTAAATTAAAAAGAAAAGCTAATTGCCTGGTTGGTAATATAGCTCTTAATATCACAATGCAAACTCTGCCAAGCGACTCACTTGGGATAGATATGTTAAGAATATTTTTAGACGACATGAAAGAACGTGGATTAGAACTTGAAAACGACGAAACACGAACTTTTGAAGAAAATCTCCCTGAATTATCTGGATTTATACTTGAATTTCTGGGAAATTTTAATGGCTACGTAGAATTAGAAGATATTGAAGCAAAATATACCATTTTATGGTTCTACGAACCAGATTGTAGTCATTGTAAAACACAAACTCCCGAATTGTATAAATCATGGAATGAAGAACTTAAAGATTTAGATGTTGCTGTTATGGCAATCTACTTGGAGAGAAATACCGATGACTGGGCTAAATTTTGTGGTCATATTGGAAAATGGTTTGGCTTTGTGCAAAAGAATAAAATGTATGGTGAAAAATGGTATAATGTATCCAATGCCTTTGAAGACCACCGTAATAAATACGATATTTCAAGCACACCTGTTTTATACCTTTTGGACGAAAACAAAAAAATAGTTGCTAAAAGAATAGGACACGAGCAAGCATTAGAAGTTATAGAATCAATGGAGAAAAAATAACGCGTTTTTCACGAGTGCCAATTTCATCGTTAC
>JAOZQN010000766.1 GCA_029932195.1 Bacteroidales bacterium
TTCACACATAATTGAATGTAATATTGACGATATGAACCCCGAACTTTACGAATATATTTCAACAAAATTATTCAAGGCAGGAGCATCTGATGTCTATTACACAAGTATTTTTATGAAAAAAAGCCGTCCCGGTATTAAATTTTCGGTTCTCTGTAAAAGCGATAAATTAGAACAATTAAAGAAAATTGTGCTTACAGAAACTACAACTTTTGGACTGCGAACTTTTCCTGTAAGCAAAACGGAATTAGAACGGACTTTTGAAAAAAAACAGACTAAATACGGAAAAATTACAATCAAATCGGGTTTCCTTAACGGAAAAAAAATTAAAGAAAAACCGGAATACGAAGATTGCAAAAAAATTGCAGACAATAATAATATTTCAATAAATGAAATTTATGACTTTACAGGAAAAGGATAAAAAATTATCAGAAATATTAAAGGAGATGCAAAGCGTTAGTATTGCATTTTCCGGTGGTGTGGACAGCACTTTTCTGCTTTGGAAAGCAAAACAAGTTTTGAACAAAAATGTAAAATCATACACAATACAAACGCCCTACATTCCGAAATGGGAAATTGCAGAAGCCAAAGAACTTGCAGAAAAAATTGGAGCAGAACACAAAATTCTACAATTAAAATATCCCGAAAATATTAGAAATAATCCCGAAAATCGTTGTTATTTATGTAAAACACAACTTTTTAGTTATCTTAAAAAAATTAGCAAAGAACAAAAAATGAACTTTCTTTGCGAAGGAACAAATGCTGATGACTTGAACGATTATCGCCCCGGAAGAAAAGCAATCGAAGAGTTAGAAGTCCGTAGTCCGTTACTTGAAGCAGGTTTAAGCAAGAGCGAAATACGACAATTATCGGAAAAAGCAGGACTTCCAACATGGAATAAACCGGCTTACGCTTGCCTACTCACACGGCTACCGCACAATACAAAAGTTGATGAAAACATTCTGAAAAGAATAGAAAAAGCCGAAAAGTTTTTGATTGACAAAAATATAAGAGCCGTAAGGGTTAGAACGCACAACAAAATAGCAAGAATTGAAACAACACAAGAGAATATGAAACAATTAATTTCAGAACCTATTAGTCGTCAGACTTATAAGTATTTCAAATCCATAGGCTACGAGTTTGTTAGTATTGACATACTTGGTTATAAAACAGGAAGTTTTAATAAAAAAAATAAATGAATAAAAAACAAATACATAATTTACTTCTACAAGTAAAACAAGGAAATACAGATATTGAAACGGCTACTAATGAGCTAATTGAGTTACCATATAAAGATTTAGAATTTGCAAAAATTGATAACCACAGAGAACTTCGCACCGGCTATCCGGAAGTAATATATTGTGAAGGAAAAACAGACGAGCAAATTTTAGAAATAATAGAATATATGCACAGCCGAAAAAGTAATATTTTGGCAACAAGGGCAGAAAAAACTGTATTTGAAAAACTTATTAAAATCATTCCTATCGCAAAATATAATCCGATAGGAAAAACGATTTCAATAATTAACAAAAAAACAGAACCAACACAAAGCTCAATAGCCATAATTACAGCAGGAACATCTGACATGGCAGTTGCAGAAGAGGCTGTTGAAACTGCCGAAATTTTCGGAAATAAAGTTATAAAAATTTATGATGCCGGAGTTGCCGGACTTCATCGTTTATACAGTAAAATGTCCTTAATTCGTCAGGCAAAAGTTTTGATAGTAATAGCCGGAATGGAAGGAGCACTCGCCAGCGTTGTTGCAGGAATGACTGATAAACCGGTTATTGCAGTCCCGACAAGCATAGGATACGGAGCAAATTTTGGTGGAATTTCAGCACTGCTCGGAATGCTTACAAGTTGTGCAAACAGCGTAACGGTAGTAAATATTGATAATGGATTTGGTGCTGCATATTCGGCAAGTATAATTAATAAATTATAAAATGATAATTACCGGGCTAACAACAAGTATATTACACGTCCTATCCGGACCCGACCACCTCGCCGCTGTTACAACTATTGCGGCGGATAAAAAAAACAAATCGTGGTTTGTAGGTCTTATTTGGGGATTAGGTCATAATTTAGGAGTATTAATTATTGGTCTTTTATTTTGGTTATTTCGCAATTATATACCAGTTGAAACAATCTCTAAATACAGTGAAGTAGTAGTTGGTTTTGTGCTAATTTACATTGGTATAGTTGCAGTAATAAAAATAAATAAGAAGAAAATTGATAAAGATAAAGAAGTAAGCAAAAAGAAAGGTATGTTTATAATTATGCTGATTGGATTAATTCATGGATTTGCAGGAATTTCACACATAATAGGGTTATTACCAACACTTGCCTTACCAACAAATACGGCAGTATTTTTATATATATTCGGTTTTATGATTGGCACAATAACTGCGATGATATTTTATTCACAGTTAATAGGAATAATATCAAATAAATTTGGAAAATCAAATAAAAAAAGCAAGTTATTAACATTCAAAAGCTTATTGATAATTTTTACATTAGGTGTTGGTATCTTTTGGATAACAAAATCAATCATTTGAAAAAAAATAAAGCATATATCATTTTGTTGGTTGTCATTTTATTTTTGGTGTTTTTTTGGT
>JAOZQN010000170.1 GCA_029932195.1 Bacteroidales bacterium
TTTTAACTTTTTGATATTTAAGATGTTATAAACTCCGAAACTTCAGTAAATAATAAAACTTACCACAATATTTATTATTCACCTGCATGCGATACCCTTGTTTATAATATTTACAGAAATAAAGAAAATGGTTTAATAAGTTATACCACTCCAGATAGTATAACATTCTATCTTCATAAATATATTCCAATAAATAAATGAAACAACTAAAAATATTCTTCTTTCTTCTTTCTTTATCATATTTTGTAAAAGGGCAAAATATTGATTCATCAGGATATACTACTGGTTATGAAGTTGGTTATCATAATGTAGCTTTATTTCAAGCTCCTAAAAATAAGTGGTATTTTAAAAATAAAAACTTTCTGTTGTCTTCAATTGGTAAGAATTTTAATAATCGTTTTGAAGTAGAAGCAGGTGTGCTTAATTTATTTAGACCATACGAACCAAAATTTCTTATGGGACGATTATTTCTTTTTCAAATAAAAACACGCTTTATATATCCAATAAATAAGAAAGTTAGTGTTGGTATTATGACAAATTATTCTAATTTAAGTTTTTATGATTATAAGCTAAGAGATGGCTCTAGACCTGAAGGAAGTATTTCAAAATTAGAGCTTTCTTCTGGACTAACGTATAAAGAATACAAGGCAATCCATTCTGTAAATGTGAATTATGGTCAAGCATTTAACACCTCTTATCCAGAAGATAAAAATAAAAGCTTAACTACAAATATTTGGTTGTCAGCCTATAGTTTTACGTATTATTTTAATAGAGAACTAAAAAATAATTGGAATTTTATTGCCGAAAATAAATTTAATGTTGTTTCTACACATTTCCAATTACCTGATAATTTTGGAGACTCCAGTTTCTTTTTATTAGAACAAATATTATTTTTCAGAAAACATGAAGATACACACATTATTTCTTTTGGTTTACTCTCATATTTTGGAATAAGGGGAAACCAAATAAAATACACTCCCATACCATATCTCTCTTTTGCTAAAAATTTCTAGACAATAAATAAAATAGTCAGTGATTAACTTTAAGTAAACCACTGACTAATTTTTTCATAATTCACAATTAAATTAAGCCCTATTTCTGTTGTTCATTAAATCTATATATTAATCCAATACTTAAAATATGACAAAATTCCCAATCAAAATCAGCAGTATAGCCTCCTATTAACCTATCATCAATATTTGTGTAGAATACCATTCCTGCTCCTATTTTTTGGTATAAATAAAATTTATTTAGAATTTTTTGTTGCATTCCAATACCAATATTATTTTCTAATGCTATAGTTGGTCCAAAAATTTCAATTACTCTTGAATACAAAACTCTCCCGTCTTCTGCATAAGCTACAGGAATATACATTTCGTTGTGAGTGTGTGAATTTGTAAATTCAAAATTATAAAAAATAAAGGGGTAAAAACTTTTTTTTAAAAACATAAAATTTCTTTGATAACCAAAATTAACTCCCCAGTGTTCTCCAAATGATGTTGCATAAAAACGCTTCTTGAAAATATTATTCTGATTATCATATACAATACTATTAATATGATATTTGACACCAAAAATAAAAGAATGTTTATTATAATTTTGTTTAATACTTAAATTAATATTTCTGCCAATATGAACAGAGTTGTAAGAAAATAATAAATCTGTTTGAGATAAGACTAAATTATTTAAGATAACTAATATTAAGGTGATTAGAAGTATTTTTTTCATAGAAATTATATTTTTTTGGGCTCTACAGGATTTAGAGTGAGAGAAATATTGAAAAAATGAATTTATTTCAATTGTATATGTCAGTATTATAGATTGTTATGCTCATAAATTTCATTAATTTTCTTTGTTTTTTTGCTAATTACTAAAAGCCTGACAATGAGCGAAATACAAACTTCTCTCATTCTAAATCCTGTAGTGCCTTTTTTTGTTATAATAAAATTGCAAGATATTCTGAAAATATCTTGCAAATAACATAATGATTAAAAAGAAGAATGAATTAATTACACCTCCAGATTCTAAACTCTGATTTAGAGTTTTTATACCATTGTGCCCAAGACCAATAAATATGATTCATATTAACCCAAGTTGTAAGATTTTCAGGATCAAATGAATACCAATTAGATTTATATTTCATATTTCCATATAAATAAACATAACCATTGTTTCCACCTCCTTGTCCAAGAGATTTACTTGAGCTATACCAGTCTCTTTCAAATGTATTAAAAAAGACATATCTATCATCTTTATTTCTGTCACAAAATTGTTCCCTGTGAGCTAAATCTTTACCAATGTCGTTTTTATCTACCGAAGCTATTTCTTTCCATTCTTTTAATTTTCCATTTTTCTTAAGAATATATCTACCGTCAGATGGTCCAAGCACTATTCCTGCAGTTATACAAAATTCAGACTTGCCCGAATTCTCATATCTATGATTAATTCTATATTCGTGAGAATGGAAACTATATGTAGAAGTTTTTTGTGTGTTACTAATTTCTGTATTACTAATTTCTGTGTTAATAATTGAAGGCTTGTGAAGATTAATAGCACCGTTGTCAATAATAAAAATAGGATTTTTAATTTTAATTATATCTGACTCACTAAGTAAAGTTTTGTGTAAATTTTGATTCTCATCATAATAATATGCAATAATATTCTCCTCAATACTTTCATCACTATCACTGTTAACAGCTACACTAATAGCAAATAATGGATTTTTTGTAGGGTCACAGTTCTTTAAATTTGGAACATATATAACTGGAGTATATTTTTCTATTGTTCTCCCATTATTATAAGTAAGTTTCTCTTCAATTTCTTGCAATGATTCTACCTTTTTATCTAAATTAGAAGTATTATCTTTTAATTTTTCGTTAATAATATTGCCAATTTCTTTGTTATTATTTACTACTGTAATTAAATTTGCTGTCTGAAAATAATTTTGTTTTGCAGACTCCAGAATTAACTCATTGAATTTAGTATAATTTGTCAACTCTTTTAATGAATGCATTAAATAGTAAAGGTAAGAATTAATTTTCTCATCTTCTCTGTCATTTGAATTTTGAATTAAAACTTCTAAGTTTTGATTAGTTGCTCTTGTGTTAAAATCTGCAATACCATAATTTGTTATCTTCTTCTCTAGCTTAAGTGATTTTTCACTTTTTCCTTCTTCTAAATTAGCTTTCTCACAACTTGAAAAAGTTGCTACAAAGATAATCATACTTAAAATTGATACCAAAATAATTTTACTCTTTTTCATAAAAAATAAGATTTTTAAATTTAATAAATAAGGTTAATTCACTGAATAACAAAAAAATACATGCACATACCTTGTTGTTTTTCATTATGCAAATACATAAAAAAAAAAAAACATCTACCAAATATTTTAACATTTTTTCACAAATATAAATAATATAGTTTTAACATCTAAAAAATGAAGAACAAAAAAATATAACAAATCTTTCATTAAATTAAGCCCATTTAACAAGTTTAAAATCTTGCGGATACGGGATTAATATTTTATCTGATAAAAATCTTTTCAACACCCTATTTTCCGAAAAAAATAATTGTAATTTGGAATTGTCAAAAAAACGAGTAACTTTGCAACTCGCACGGCTCACAATGATATGAGCTGTTGTGTGGCACTAAAAACAAACAAAATGACAGAAATTAACAAATATTCATCATTTAACATAACAGTTGAAAATCGCAAAATAATTCAAATCATTGACTTAAATTCAAACAAAATACTCAAATCATTTGTCAATCAAACCCATTACAGAAAAGATAAACAAACTATATGTTTTAAGGAACCAAAATGAATATCTTTACGTTGGTATTACAAAACAATCTCTTAGAGAAAGATTGCGTTCAGGATTTAATGCAAAAGGAGAAAATGGTTATCACGGTTACAAATGGAAAAACCTTAAACAATTTAAGTTATTTGTTTGGGCATTTAAAGAATTAACAGATAAACAATTGAGTCCACTCCGACAAGTGTCTTTTTGCCAAACTCGGCGTTGGATAAAAATTTTAAAATACTCATTTACAGTGAGTAAACTCCGTTTTTAAAATTTGTATCCGCCTTGATTTTGACAAAAATACACTTGTCGGAGGGGACTCACAATTAGAAAACATAGAAGCTGAACTTGTATATGTAATTAGAAATAAGACAGATAAATGGCCAATCTACCAAAACGAAATACATTTTAATAATAAATTTGAAAAAGGAAAATTAATTGCTAATAAGATATTTGAGCAATTAAAGAACTATAATAGTTAATTTTAAAATATAAAAATGAGATATTTTAATACATCAGGTCCTAATATACAAAAAGAACACTATACTATACAAAGACAAATTCTTACAAAAAAAGGAATTAATCTTGTCGAAAGTAAAAGGTATTTTACAATTTGGGCTCCAAGACAAACAGGAAAAAGCACATATTTTAGGCAACTTGCAAAAGAGTTAGAAAAGATAGACTATAAAGTTGCACATATAAATTTTGAGAATTATAAAACAGAGAAAATTCAAACATTTATAAAACGTTTCAAAAGAAATGTAAATGAATTTTGGAACACAAATTATGATTTTGAAACAATCCCTGAGTTTTTTGAATTGATAGAAACTCAAAAACAAGGAAAGTGTGTTTTGATAATTGACGAAGTAGAAGGAATAAATAAAGAATATTTTGGGACGTTTTTACATTCAATCAGAAATGCTTATCATTCGCGAGACAAGCATTGCTTAAAAAGTGTTATTCTCGTTGGAGTTTCAAATATTGTTGGTGTTGTAAGTGATAATGCAAGCCCATTTAACATTACTGATAATTTGAATGTTCCATATTTCACAAACGGTGAAGTTTTTGAGTTATTAGGACAACACGAAACTGAAACAGGACAATTATTTGAAGAAAAAGTAAAACTGAAAATTTCTCAAATAACAGCCAATCAGCCTGGATTAGTAAATGGCTTTGCAAAAGTTCTTGTAGATAACAACCCGGATAAGAAAACATTAAACTATGACGATTATTTAAAAGTAGAAGACTGGTATTTGACAGAAGCAATTGACAAGAATTTTTCAAACATTTTAAATAAAGCACGAGAAAAAAGAAATTTTGTTGAAAGGTTGTTATTCACCGAAGACGAAATTACATTTGAAATTGACAGAGAAAGTATAAAATTATTACATACCAACGGATTAATAAAAAAAGATAAAAATGGTTTTGTTACATTTTGGGTGCCATTTTATAAAAAACGATTATATAAAGCATTTTACCCATATATAAATGGTGAAAAAGCAGATATTTTACGAAGTTTTGCAGTAAGAGAACTCTTTGATGAAAATAATAAACTAAGATTAGATAAATTAATATTCGAATACAAAAAATATGTTAAAAGACGTGGCTTTAATGTTTTTAGGCGAAAAGATGAAAAAGGAAATTACAATTCAATAAAAGAAAGTGCTTTAATATATAGTTTTGAAACTTACATACAAGCATTTCTACAAGTTGTTGGCGGGAAAAGTTACAGAGAAGCTGATACAGGACTTGGGAAAAGTGATTTAATAATAAATATAAAATCAGAAGAATATTTAATCGAAACTAAAATATATTATTACGAAAGTCAATTTCTAAAAGGGAAAAAACAACTTGCATATTACTGTAAAAGTCTTGGGTTAAATAAAGGTATTTACCTTGTTTTTTATCCAAATACAATTAAATACCACAATTCGATAAAAGATGAAATTGAAAGTATTGAAAATGTAGAAATTTCAACATATCTTATTTCGTATGATGAGACAAAATGGTAAACGAACTAACAAGCCACACAACATTGTGCTTGATGTCAGTCATTTATTTTGTTTTTTGTTTCGCCTACGGCTCACAAAAAAACAAAATAAATGTCCGCCACAAGGCACATTTCCGATATGTAAAAAAACATATCAAATTATTGTAGAGCATACGAGTTGCAAAATTACACAAATCCTCACAAAATTTTTAGAATCTTGTGAGGATTTTATTTTACAAGAATGAAAAAAAGGTGCTAAAACCAATTTTTTTACTCTTCATTTTATATTAAATTAAGCCCACTTAACAAGTTTAAAATCTTGTGGATACGGGATTAATATTTTATTTGATAAAAAATTTTTCAACACCCTATTTTCCGAAAAAAATAATTGTAATTTGGAATTGTCAAAAAAAACGAGTAACTTTGCAACTCGCACGGCTCACAATGATATGAGCTGATAGCGTCAACTAAAAAAACACACAAAAGACTATAATTTTTTAAAATTTAGTATTTTAACATAAATAATCATGAAAATCTTAAAAATATTACTCACTGTAATTACTATTCTGTATTTTAATTCAATATTTGGACAAATTAGTCAAGGTGGTGAACCATATAGTTTTAGCTCAAATCTAAAAAATAAACAACGAACAGATATTGTATTATCAGAAAATATTCCTTTTATGAAAATGCAAAAAATTGATAACGAAATAATTGAAGAAATTAAACGAAATAATGAAACACAAGACGAATCATATCAATTTGCATATAGTTTTTTTGTTGATATAAATTTAAAATCAGTATCAATAATAGATTCTCTTAATGTCGGCTTGCTATATCGCTACTCTATTAAATCAGATGGAGCATATTCAATTAATCTTATTTTCAAAAATTATTTATTGCCAAAAGGAGCTAAACTATTTTTATATAGCAAAGACAAACAACATATAACAGGAGCATTTACAAGTAATAACAATAAAGCAAGCGGACGTCTAGCTACTTTGCCAGTAAAAGGCGAAGAAATAATAATTGAATATTTTGAACCTTATTATTCTGAATTTAAAGGTAAACTTGTGATAGAAATTGTAAGTCATGATTTTTTTGAACGTTTTTAAAAGAATTGAAGATGATTATGGAAATTCTGGTTATTGTGAAGTAGATATTAACTGTTCGGAAGGCAACAACTGGCAAACAGAAAAAAGAGCAGTGTGTAGAATTGTTAAAGACGGACAATCACATTGTACTGGCACATTATTAAACAATACAAGTTTAGATGGTCGTCCATATTTTTTAACTGCAAATCATTGTATTAGTACTCAAAGCGAAGCAGATGATTGTATTTTTATTTTTAACTATGAAAGCCCTTCCTGTGGTGGCGAAGATGGTTCTACATCCCAATCTATTTCAGGTGCAACATTAAGAGCAACAAGAATTGAATCTGATTTTGTTTTACTTGAATTTACTCATAAACCACTTTCAACATACAATCCACATTATGCTGGTTGGGATAGAAATGATATTCAAGGGGCAAGTGGTGTCTGTATTCACCATCCAGCAGGTGATGTTAAAAAAATATCAACGTTTAACATGTCGCCAATAACTTCTTATTGCATTTCCAGTTACTATCCACAAAATAATTTTTATTTAATAGATAAATGGATAGAAACTCCAAATGGGTGGGGTGTAACAGAAGGTGGCAGTTCTGGTTCTCCTTTATTTAATAATAATCACCTTGTTATAGGACAACTTTATGGTGGTTGCACTAATCATAATTCAAATTGCGATAATCCTGCAAACGACTATTCAAATTATGGAAAGATATTCTCATCATGGAATTTAGGGAACAATTCAAGTAGCCAATTAAGTGATTGGTTAGACCCAACTAATAGTAATATAACCATATTAGATGGTGCAGATGTTTGTCCAGAAGGTACTGCAGAATATTTAAATATTACTCATACGATTAATTCCGGTGTTGTTGAAATTTTTCAAGCAACTAAAACGATAAGAGCTTCTAATACAATAAAATCAGGAGCAACAGTAACCTATGAAGCAGGCGAAAGTATTATACTTGAGCCAGGTTTTGTTGCAGAAGAAGGATGCGAATTTATAGCAAGAATAAAATCTACTAATTGTGTACCTGGCTGTTATCCAGTATCAATAGATTTTTCGCCAGAAGGTTTTTCGCCAAATGGAGATGGTATAAATGATTACCTATGCTATACTGTTTCAAATGCGACTTCTTATGATTTTACAGCAATTAATCGTTGGGGAAACGAAGTTTATAGTAGTTCAGGAAATGTATCTGGCACTACAGCATGTGTTTGGGATGGAACTGGCAGTAATAGTTATACTTGGTATGCAATAATTGTAACTTTTGCAAATGAATGTAATGAACAAACAAACGCACATGATGTTTATGTAATTGGCGATGGTAATAAATCAGAAAAAAAATCTGACTTTGATTCTACTAACGTAAACAATAGTTTGTTACTGAATATCATCCCAGAACATGAGCCACAAAACTTCAATTTTGAAGTATTTCCTAACCCTACCAATGGAAACTTTTCAATACTAATTAAATCTACAGAATTAACACCATATTCTTGTGAAATTATTAACTCTGCTGGTGTGTTGATTTATAAAATAAAAAATATAAACGAACAAAAAATTGAAATTAACAAAACAGGTTTTTCATCAGGAATTTATTATATTAGACTAAACAATGGAAAGACACTTATTACAAAAAAAATAATTATTAACTGATTAAAAAATAAAAATATGATAAAAATAACATTAATTTCTATATTACTAATAGCAATAATGGTAATAAACAATAGTTGTGAAAAGCCAGAAGATTTAACTGCAACAACTGATATAACTAAATTTTCATGGAATTTAAAATTATTAAAAGAAGGTCATAAAAATATTAAATTAGAAGACATTTATTTGTTAGAATTACTAAATGATTCCTTATTTAACTTAAATTTAAGTGTAAATGGAGCTGGTGGAAAATATAAAATTTTGTCAAAAGGAGAAGTAATAATTTATAATTTTCAACCTTTTACAGAAATTTGTTGTGAAAATGATTTTGACAAAAAATTAATAACTATTTTACCAACAATTACAACATATCAAGTATTAAATAATACCTTAATATTCAAAGGCGATAATGTAAAAGTTGAATTTGAAAAGCAATAATAATTAAAAATATAAAACCAAAATATTTAGAAATTATGAATAAATATAAAGTAAATATAATTGTATTATTATTAATTATCAGTAATTTTGCAAATGCACAAATTATTGATAATTATGGAATACGAATTGGAACAGGGTTGTCTAATCAGCATTGGAAATACAAACATGAATTATTATCTGAACTTTCAGGCTGGCATGATAACAAAACTTGTTTTTCAGGACAAGTAATAACTGAAAAATTTGTTGGAAAATATTTCTCCATAAATTCTGCAATCGGATATTTTCAGAAAGGATATATTGACGACATAACAATACCTACAATGGAAGACGAAGATATAAATATAAAAAATAATAATGTGATATTCCACAATATTTCTTTTGATATATCCACAAAATACAAATTTTTACAAACAAAAATTCAACCATATTTTCTTCTTGGATTTCGAAGTAATTATCTAATTGATTATCAGGGATCAATTATTGAATTTCAAGGAGAAGAACACGAAATGAATACTGATATTTATGACGATTTTTCAAATTTTACAATTAGTGGACTTGTTGGATAATGATTACCTATGCTATACTGTTTCAAATGCGACTTCTTATGATTTTACAGCAATTAATCGTTGGGGAAACGAAGTTTATAGTAGTTCAGGAAATGTATCTGGCACTACAGCATGTGTTTGGGATGGAACTGGCAGTAATAGTTATACTTGGTATGCAATAATTGTAACTTTTGCAAATGAATGTAATGAACAAACAAACGCACATGATGTTTATGTAATTGGCGATGGTAATAAATCAGAAAAAAAATCTGACTTTGATTCTACTAACGTAAACAATAGTTTGTTACTGAATATCATCCCAGAACATGAGCCACAAAACTTCAATTTTGAAGTATTTCCTAACCCTACCAATGGAAACTTTTCAATACTAATTAAATCTACAGAATTAACACCATATTCTTGTGAAATTATTAACTCTGCTGGTGTGTTGATTTATAAAATAAAAAATATAAACGAACAAAAAATTGAAATTAACAAAACAGGTTTTTCATCAGGAATTTATTATATTAGACTAAACAATGGAAAGACACTTATTACAAAAAAAATAATTATTAACTGATTAAAAAATAAAAATATGATAAAAATAACATTAATTTCTATATTACTAATAGCAATAATGGTAATAAACAATAGTTGTGAAAAGCCAGAAGATTTAACTGCAACAACTGATATAACTAAATTTTCATGGAATTTAAAATTATTAAAAGAAGGTCATAAAAATATTAAATTAGAAGACATTTATTTGTTAGAATTACTAAATGATTCCTTATTTAACTTAAATTTAAGTGTAAATGGAGCTGGTGGAAAATATAAAATTTTGTCAAAAGGAGAAGTAATAATTTATAATTTTCAACCTTTTACAGAAATTTGTTGTGAAAATGATTTTGACAAAAAATTAATAACTATTTTACCAACAATTACAACATATCAAGTATTAAATAATACCTTAATATTCAAAGGCGATAATGTAAAAGTTGAATTTGAAAAGCAATAATAATTAAAAATATAAAACCAAAATATTTAGAAATTATGAATAAATATAAAGTAAATATAATTGTATTATTATTAATTATCAGTAATTTTGCAAATGCACAAATTATTGATAATTATGGAATACGAATTGGAACAGGGTTGTCTAATCAGCATTGGAAATACAAACATGAATTATTATCTGAACTTTCAGGCTGGCATGATAACAAAACTTGTTTTTCAGGACAAGTAATAACTGAAAAATTTGTTGGAAAATATTTCTCCATAAATTCTGCAATCGGATATTTTCAGAAAGGATATATTGACGACATAACAATACCTACAATGGAAGACGAAGATATAAATATAAAAAATAATAATGTGATATTCCACAATATTTCTTTTGATATATCCACAAAATACAAATTTTTACAAACAAAAATTCAACCATATTTTCTTCTTGGATTTCGAAGTAATTATCTAATTGATTATCAGGGATCAATTATTGAATTTCAAGGAGAAGAACACGAAATGAATACTGATATTTATGACGATTTTTCAAATTTTACAATTAGTGGACTTGTTGGATTTGGTTTAACTTTTAATAATTTTATTTTTATAGATTTTGAATATAATCCTGCAATTACTAAAAATCTAAATGATAGCGGTATAGCTATAAAGGACAGATATTTTGGTTGTGCAGTCGGATTAAATATTAATAGTATTTTTTATAGCGTAAGCAACTAATAAACAAATTATTAAAACGCTATCATTTTCTTGCACGTCATTTGCTTTTTCATGGTGCGGAAATTGTGCATAAGTGCGTTGATTGATTGACA
>JAOZQN010000767.1 GCA_029932195.1 Bacteroidales bacterium
CCTTGTATTTATTTGATATATAAATTGTTATCTATTTCCGTCCAGACACTATTTAGACTTATTTTTGGAATAAATTTGTGAGTAATAATATCATAATCAAAAATATTTTCAGGAGAATAATTTAGGTTGTCTGGTTTAAATTCTATAAAATTAGTTATATTTTTTTGCCCCTTAATATTATTTACTTCATGAAAAGTCATAAATAAATTATTCCAGTTCCAATGCTTTTCTTTTTTTAATTTAGGGTCAAAATGGTCTAAATCTCCAATTATTTTTACTTTTTTATTATTATATCGTCCATTTAGCCAATTTTCTTCTGTTAAAATACTCGGATTACACAAACGCATTTCTGTATATGCACAAACTCCTTTTTGACAATGTAATAAATTCATTTTCACATCAATAAAATACTTACTTGATTCAGAGTGTTTTTTATTTTCAGAATTAATTGTATCCAACCAACTTTTATACTCTGTTGAAAGTATTTTTGTTTTATCTATTTTTTTCATTATTTTACCCTCCAGTCAAGTTTTTGTCCTAATTCAATTCTTTCATCATATATTTTTTTATACTCTTCTGTATTTTCTTTTTCCTCTTTTTCTAAATAATTAATTTTCACATTTAATTCAGCAAACTTATTTAAAGCTTTTTTTCGTTCTACATCTCCTTGTTCTTTAATATCAAAGACTCTATTAAGAATACTATCCCATCTCAAATATTTAGGATAGAATTTGTAATTATCAATATGTCTAACTTTATTTGGATCTTTTAGATAATTTTCCTGCTCAATTAGTCCGTTAATATTTTTCAGTTCAATAATCTCCCATGGATCAAATTCAGAAGCAATTGTAGGCGAATGTGTTGCAAAAAAGAATTGACAAGATTTTTCTAACCTTTCATTTTCATTTACGTTCTGCCAAGTTTCTGAGGTCAAAAGTTTTATATACTCTTTTTGAATATTTGGATACAACGAATTTTCTGGTTCATCTATTAAAATAATAGAATTGTAAGGCAATAAATTATATAATGATAATGTTTTTTCAAGTATTTGTTTTGTTCCTAAACTGATATTTTTATTATCAAATTCTATATTATCTCCCTTTTTATGTTTTAATTCTATGCCTCCTTTTGCAAAAATAGTATGTTCGTCTATTTGCGTTTTAATTTCAAGATTGAAAAATTCTAAAATATTATTCGTAAAATTTGCATAATCAATTAAAGGATTTACTGTATTTTTGAATTGTTTTATTTCTTCCTCTAATTCTCCAATTGATTCCATAATATTTCCTTGTGAAATCTTATTTTTTAAAATAATTGAAATTTGATATTCTTTTTGTTTATATTCCTCTATTTCACTAAGCATTTTCTTAAACAATCTTTTTGATATTTCAGATTTTGAAAAATCAATAATGCCATCTATATTGATGTTTTTAATCAATGTCTTATCTTCTATTTCAATAAAATCATCAAAATTTTGTACCGAATAAGCAGGAAAATTAATTAGTTTAGGTTCTGATTTATAGTTTTTTATATCATTTTTATTTCCTTTATTAATAATTTTACAAGTTAAATCGTTGTTTTCATTTGAAGAAACATAAAGTTTTATTTTTTTATAAGAATATTCAACTTCAACCTCATTTTCTCCTACTTTTGTTATATTCGTATTTTTATTTTTTAAGAAAGTGAAATTTTTAATTAGTTCTAATAAAGTTGTTTTTCCTGTTCCACTTTGTCCTATAATACATATCTTATCTAATGGTTGTCCTACTTTTTCATGTCCTTTAGGATAAGTTAAATCTATTTCTAAATTTTGTTTAAAATGATTATAACTTTTTAGAATAATTTTAGAAACCTTACCTATGGGTTCACTAAAAGCGTTTTCTTCTTCAAAAAATTTATTTTCATACAACCAATTAAAAAACTGGTCGACCTCGTGATGAATCGTTGTTTTCGAATTTAATTCTTCAATTTTATTATCATAAACAATTTCTGAATAGTCTGCAATAAGTGGTTTTAATGCCCTATTATACCACAAAAAAGCATCTCCATCGGATAAATTCGCAGGTAGTTTAGCATCAATACCTAAAAATTTGATAGCCTCTTTGTTACGCTTGTTATAAAAAACATAATCGTTAGGAAAAGCTTGTGCAACAATTTCGCTTAATGTAGATACTCCAACGGCTCGCAAATGCAAATCTCCTTCACGATTTATAACTTTTATAATTCTTTTTTCTTTTTCGCCTTCACCATACTTAAGATAATAAAATAGATTAATATATCTCTCCAACGGATAATTAGGCCAATCACCAAAAGCACGTTTGCCCGCAAAACCAGGAGTTTTAAGAGAATAAATATTTTTTCGCATTTTTATAAAAACCTTCCAAAAATCATCTTTTACCCATTCTACTTGCGGTTTATTGTCAATTGTATCAATTAATGCTTTTAATTTTAAAAGATTTTTCTCTTCAAAAAAGTTTTGAAAAAAAGCGTAGTGTCTTTTTGTCGTATTATAGCTATAATCTATATTTTTAAACTCTTTTATATATTTATTCCACTGAAGTTTCGGAGTTTATAATTAATTGATTATTACGTATATAATGTTTTTGC
>JAOZQN010000768.1 GCA_029932195.1 Bacteroidales bacterium
TATCGGTAACTTCTTGATTTTCGTTGCCTTTTTTCGCACAATGTCAATCCTTAATTAATCGTTCAGATTAACGCACAATTGTCAATTTTTGCACACTAAAAAAGGCAATGAAATTCAAGAAAATGTTAAACTCTTAATTATTTGTTTTTCAATTTATTAAGTTGTTCGTATAATAAACAATGAGTTTTGTTAATTATGGACAATACATTGTTTTTAAATATTCTATTGCATCCTCTTTCTCCCAGCCAATGTGTGAGTCAAATAAGCCAATCTCATACCACCCCTTTGTGCTACATGATTTATAATAAACACGACATCTGTAATCACCTGAATATGTAGGATTTATTTCAACATGATATACAGTAACTTTTTTTCCTCCACACCTCTCATAATCATCATCACTTGCAACAAATTTTATGTTACAACCATTGTCCGAAGTATTGTTAGTCGTATTATTTGTTTGTGAATTTTGTTCTGCAATCCATTTTGCTTCTGCAATTCTATCTAAATCATTTTTCTTCTCAGATACTTTATTAAAATAAATACTTTTAGGATATTTTGTTACAAAGTTATTGCAACTAGATAAATCACCAGAAATAGCTTTTAAATATAAAGCATCTTCTTCTGTATAGTTTTTAACAAGACGAAAACCAATAAATTTACTTTTAAAGACAGCCATTTCTTTATTCCTTTTTGTTATTTTTGAATTAGCTAAACTATTTGTGTAATTTGAACCTCTATAAACCCTTGCTTCTCCTACTTTTGGTCCTTTTGGAAATTCAATATCAGAATTACTATAATAATTTTCAGAATAGTAATCCCAAACCCATTCACTAACATTTCCACCTAAGTTATAAATTCCAAGTTCATTAGGTTTTAAAGAACTTACTTCATTAGTAGAATTACTAGAATTGTCTGCATATAAAACCACATCTTTAGGGTCGTTACTGCCACTATAAGCATACCCCATACTTTTTTTACCTCCCGTCGCCATATATTCCCACTCTGCTTCTGTTGGTAATCTAAAACCATTAGCGTCCCAGTTAATTTTTATGATTAAATTATTATTTCTATCTCCCTCAAGACGATAAACTTTCTCATATCCAGATTTGATACTAAGCCAATTACAATATATGACAGCATCGTCCCAACTAACATTTATTATTGGATTTTGACCTTTCCCAAAACCACCATCATCAGGTATTGAATAACCCCATGAATGACAATGATAAATATAATCATCAAAGTTTACTTCATACTTCATTGCCATAAAATCATTAATTTTTACTTCATGCTCTGGTTTCTCATCTGATGCATCTGAAAAAACAGTTCCCATAATAAATGAACCTCCTTTAACATAAACCATCTCTCGTTGAATCTGTCCGTAAGAAAAAATAACAAAAAATGATAATAAAAATGCAACTAACCATTTTTTCAATATACTATTACTTAAATTATGTTGTTTAAGTTTTATTGATTTTACTTTTTTTATATTTACCATATTATTTAATTTATTGAGTTTAACGGTAACTTCTTGATTTTCGTTGCCTTTTTTCGCACAATGTAAATTGAAAGTAAAATGTCAATATTTCAACACTTCTGTCAATTTTTGCACCTTGAAAAAGGCAATGAAACTCAAGAAAATGTTAGCAGTTTTTTTATTTTTTTTCCCCCAACATATAATTAAGTTTATACATTATACTAAAAGTTTCTACAAATAAAATTATTAATTTATCAAAAGGTGTTTCATTGCTCCAACTAACAGTAAGAAAACCAAGAGAATTGCAAGAGCCATATTCTACTTGATTTAAAAAATAATTTCTAATCAATTTATAAATATTTCCACGCTTATTAAAAAGATGTGGAAATCTTTTAGATATGTCAGAAGAAATTTTGTGTTCTTCTTGAAATTTAAATTTTCCAATATTTGAAAGTCTAAATAACATTTGCCAAAATTTATCAGGCATTAAATTAATATTATTGGCATTATTTATTCTTGTTGTAATATAAAAGTCTTGATATAAGCCTATTGTGATTTCTATATTAGAAAATTCAGTATAAAAAGCAACTTTTGGTATTATAGTATTTGAATAACTTCTATAAATGTTATTTTTTTCTTTTACCTTACTTTCAATAGCACATATATTTAATATTTCTTGAAGTTTTTCGCAAATTTCATTAAATGAATTATGTGCGTTTTCTTTGAGTAAAGATTTATTTTCAAAATTAAATTTTTCTCCTTTTTTTATAATTTTTATTCCACAATGTTTGTAGAAGTTTTTTTTCGCTACTTCAAAATGTAATAAATTTAATTCGTGTTTTTTTACAATTGTTTCTATATGACTTGTCATTAGTTTTGTTATTTTTTATAAAAACAATAATATTATTGTTTTATGATTTTTTTTGTAAATACAATTTTTTCTTTATTGCGTCCAATAATAAAATAAACACCTGATTTTAAGCACTCTAAATTTATTATGTTATTATAGTTATCTTCATATAACAGTTGTCCCGTTATAGAAACTATTTTTATTGATGAGATTTCTAAATTTTCAGACCTCAAAAATTTCACTAGTCAAACTGGACATTTTAGTTATTTCATATT
>JAOZQN010000171.1 GCA_029932195.1 Bacteroidales bacterium
TTTTTGTAATGTGTTCACAACCAGCTAATTACAACTCCGAAACTTCAGTTATTTATTTTCGGAATATTTTTTATAAATATTGTATTCTGCCAAATAGCAAATTCAGAAGGCTTTATTAAAGAATTTTGTTGGTTAATTATTTTAATTTTGGCATCGCTATAAATAAATTCCTAATTTTGCATTTTCAAGATTCCAATTTTGTGATTTCCACTGTTCTTTTGTTGGACATCGATAAGTTCTCACAGAATGATTTAAAATAAAATCTTTGTATAATTTTTCAATATTTGTAAACATATCCCATGCCTTACGGTTTGAAATACTGTCAGTTATCACATTTTTAACCTTTTCTTTACTCTTTTTATATTTATCTCTTATAGCATACCATGTAATATAATTTTGCAAGTATTTTGTTGATACTCCACGAAGCCAGTAATTAATTCTTGTTTTTAAAGAACTTGCAATATTATTAACGGTTTGTACATGCCATAATTTATCTTTTACATGATTTTTCGCTGTAAATGTCTCATGTCTAATATTTTCTGATTTAGCAAAACTTGAAATACTGCTATGTTTATCCGAAACCAATATTGAAGTAGGTTCAAATTTCTGACTAAGTTTTCTGCTAATATCGGATTTAGACAAACGTCCTATTTTTAATAATGACATATCTGATACACCACCCCGTTCTTTTGTTATTAAAACTTTTGCCTGAAAATCATTATCACCCCTACGACGACTACCGCCTCGCTTTCTACTATATTTAAGTCCTTTACGTCCTTTCTGACTGTATAAAAACCAAACACCATCCATCTCTGTAATGCTCTTAAAATTAGGCGATTTCGAACCAAGAGAAATTAATATTTTATGTCGCCAATCAAAGGCTGTCTTCTTGCTTATACATAAACGACTGCTAAGACTTTGTAAGCTATTAAAATCTTCGGAAAACATTAATGTAAAATATTTGATGAATTCATCAGACTTCTTTAAATGATAAAAAATACTACCTGTATTTGGAGTAAAAGTCCTATTGCACTTTTTACACATAAATCTTTTTGTGCCTTTATAATTTCCCCATTGTATAATTTTAATACTTTTACAATGCGGACAACTATTTACCTGCTCTAATGCTATGTCTTGAAAATCAAGAATATGTTTGTTTTGACATTCAGATAAATACTCGCTCAATTGTTCTTGTTCTTCAAAACTCAATTGATTTATTAGTTCCTTAATTTGTGATAAATTTTTCATAATAATTTATTTTTATCACAAGTTACAACTTTATGCCAAAGAAGTCAAGTTTTCACCAACAATTTTCTATAATAGAGCCATTCAGAATTGATAAGTTCAAGTGGCGATAATTTTACAAATTCAACTTATCAACTTGATTGGTCTATTGGCGAATGTGTAACAGCAACTCACAGTGAAGGAAATTATGTAATTACACAAGGTTTTCATCAAGAAAGCTATGTTATTACAATAATAGAAAACTTGAAAATGGATATAAAATTTCTGTTTACCCAAATCCAACAAACGATTTGATTTCTGTTGATTTGACAAATATTTCATTGTCCATAGGACAAATAAATATTTTAACAATTACAGATATTAACAGAAAAATATTGCAAAATGTAAAAGTTACAAATGAAGTAGAGCAATTAAATTTTTCAAATTATACTAACGATATTTATTTTATATCCATATATCAAAATAATAAAATAATTAAATCATTTAAAATTATAAAAAATAAATAATTATGAAGAAATTATCATTAATTTTACTTGCGATTTTATTCGCTATTACAGGAATTTTGGCACAAACTCCAAATCAATTCAAATACCAAGCAGTTTTACGCAATGCAGACGGAATAATAATGGCAGAAGAAAGTGCATCGGTATATATTGAAAATTCTACAAAGTAATGCATCTGGAACAAGTGTGTTTAACGAAACCCATAACGTAACAACAACTGCACAAGGTTTAATAAACTTAAACATAGGCTCAATAAACGATTTAAGTATTATTGACTGGGGAACTGATGATTATTTCGTAAAAATTACAGTAAATGATACAGAAATGGGGACTTCACAATTACTATCTGTTCCTTATGCTTTATATGCAAATAATTCTGGTGAATGGACAACAAACGCAAACACATTACATCGCATTGTGGAAACGGATACTATTATGACAGTAAAAACAAATGGAAAAGTCGGCATTGGGACGGCGAGTCCTTTGGCAAGGTTGCATATAAAAAATAGCACATGGACTAATCTTGCTATTGAAGCAACTACAAATGACCCTACTCTTCAACTTACTTCTGACGGCACTAGCTCTACAAGTGATTGGGTAATGCGCAAGGATGTGTCTGATTCTGACAAATTCCAGTGGCGCTATAATAATATTGCAAAGGTCACAATAGACTCTGTTGGCAACGTAGGCATCGGCACCAAGAATCCGGATTACAAATTAGAAGTTGCTGGCAATGTCAATATAACAGGTTCATATTTAGTAAACGGTTCTGATTTTGCCGAATATTTTATAAACGAAGAAGAATTAATTCCCGGTGATATTGCCGGAATAAACCTTGAAACCGGCAAAGTTAGAAAATATCAAGTTGGTGACGAATTAGTTGGTATTGTTTCAGATGACGCAGGATACGTAGGTAACAACGCATTAGACCGCGAAAATGATTTTGATTATACTTTGGTAGGTTTGTCTGGACAGTTGGAATTTGACGAATCTCAAGTAATTATTGAAAACAGAGTTGTAAAAACAATTGATGGCATAAAAATCGGAGTATTACTTGCCAATGGTAAAGTTTTTATACGCTAAAAAAAATTAGACAGGTTTTTTAAAACCTGTCTAATTTTTTATTTTTTTTTCAATAATCATTTATTTGATAAAATTTCGTATCTTTGCATTATAACAAAAATTAAAAAAATGGCAGAAAAACAAATAAAATCACATGATGGCTTTTTCATTAACTTATTTTCAAAAAGAGATGAAGTAAGAGAATTTCTTGAAAAAACAACACCATTAGAAATTGTTAAGAAATTACATTTAGACACATTAAAACTTGACACAACTAAATATGTAGATAGCAAATTGAAACAATATTTTGCAGACATTGTTTATAATTGCGATTATACTTTTAATGACAATGAAACAAAGACAGTTAAAATTACTCTTCTTTTTGAGCATAAAAGTTACAAACCACACATTCCACAATTACAGTTGATAAAATATATATTCAATGTTTTGGATACACAAATTAATCAGGCGATAGATAGAAAAGTAAAAATGAAAGATTTTCGTTTGCAACCAATAATACCAATAATTTTTTATCATGGCACAACAAAGTGGGACAACAAACCATTTGAAAATTATTTTGACGGCATGGACGATTATTTAATAAAATTTTTGCCAAAATTTGACTACCATCTAATTGATATGGTGGACTATCCTAACGAAACAATAATGCAAATGTTTCAAGAAAAGCAATTGCAGATAGGTTTGTTATTAATGAAAAATATATTTCACGATAATACCTTACTTGATTTATTAAAATATATTTTTTCAAACACAATAGACTTACCTGATAAACAATATGAAAGGGAATTTTATGAAAGCATAACAAGCTATATTTATCATTCATCAAAAATTAACATTCAAAAATTTATAGAAATTATGGAAACAATGACAACACAACATTCAAAAACTTTTATATCAACAGCAATGCAACTAAAAATGGAAGGTGAACTAAAAGGACGAATAGAAGGAATTGAAAATGAGAAAAAAAGAGTTGCGTTTAATTTGATAACAGAAGGTCTTGACAATCAATTCATAAAAAAAATTACTGGTTTAAGTATTTTGCAAATAAAATATATTAGAACACTTGATGAATTTCAAATCAACACTGTAATAAATTGATAGCCAAAAAAAACCATATCATTTTCTTGGTTTGCAGTGGCTTTTTCTATTGTGCAGGTATTGTGCGATGGGTGCGAACTTTTGACATTTTACTAATAATTTACGGAGTGCGGGAAAAAGCCACCGCAACCAAGAAGTTATCGATATAGGCAACTCAAAAAAACAATACACAAATACTAAACGAAATGAAATTACAAAGACTAATAATTAAAAATTTCAGGGGACTAAAAGGAGAAGAAAATATTCTAAATTTTGAAAATTCAAACATAATATTCTTAATTGGTCAAAATAACATAGGAAAATCAACTTTTTTGCACGCATACGATTTTTTTGTAAATCCAAGTAAAAAAGCAGTTAAAGAGGATTTTTACAATTATTCAACATCCGAACCAATAGAAATAATAGGCGAATTTTTAAAAGAACCAGAAGATGATAAAGATATAGAAAAAGCTCTTAAAAAAGAACCTGACTGGATTGATAAGTGGGTTGATGATAAAACAGGTATTGTAAAAATAAAGAAAGTTTGGTCAGTTATCAACAGTAAATTTGAGAAATATACATATGACCATGCTAATAATCAATATATTATCAATGGTTTTGGTGGATTACATACATTAGTTACTAAATATACACCAACTGCAATATTTATAAATGCAATAGAAACAGAAAAAAGCTTTGAGGATAAGATAAATGCCATAATTGATAAGGAATATTTAAAGAAAATTGAAAATCTATACAACAAGGAATATTCAACCGCATTTGAAGCAATATCAGTTTTACAAGAAAAAATCACAACATCAGAAAAAGTTGATGAATATAATACAAGAATAAATAAAAATTTCAAACAAGTTTTCCCTGATTTAGAACTCAAAATATCTCAAAAAAAAGAAGAAGATATCGATATTACCAAAGCATTCAATAAAAATCACTCAATAAGTATTCATAAAGAAGGTATTGAGCGAAAAGAAATTTTTTCGCAACATGGACATGGAATAATAAGACAAGCTCTTTTTAATTTTCTAACATTCTTAAAAGAGGCATCATCATCAAGTAAAAAAGATTATATTATTTTATTTGAAGAACCAGAACTATATATGCACCCCAAATCAATATATTTGCTTCGAGAACAACTATATGAAATTGCAGAAAATAGTCCTTTTCAAATTTTATGTGCTACTCATTCAGCAGGAATGATTGATATTTCAAAACCGCATTCATCACTTGTAAGAATTACTAAAAATAAAGTTAACGAAACAACAAAAACATTCCAAGTTGGACATTCAATTTTCCAGTCAGAGGAAAACAAAAATTATGTTCAGATGATAAACCGTTTTAACCCTAATGTTTGTGAAACTTTTTACACAGACAAGGTTTTACTTGTAGAAGGAGATACAGAAGCCATAATTTATAGAGAGTTATTAAAAAAACATTACCCTGAGAATGATATTTTTGTTTTAAATACTGGTTCAAAAAATAATATTCCATTCTTCCAAAAAATACTTACACATTTCTCAATAGAACAGCATATTTTACATGACAGTGATACTCGATATTTATATGATAAAAAAGAAAATGGAGATTATAGTCGAAGAACAAATAAAGATGGAAAAAACAAAAAAAATCCTGCATGGTCTTTGAATGAAAAAATCTGGAATGAAATAGAAATATCAAATAAACAAAAAAAAGGTATTGCGAAAAGATATGTTAATATTTATAATTTTGAAAGTGCAAATAATTATGAATACGATACAGAGAAGGGAAAACCTCTATCTGCATTTGAATATGCGAAAGATTTCGATATAACAAGAACAGATTATTTAGTTCAGTTCCTTAAAGAAATTGTAGGTGTAGAAAAAAGAAAAGTTGAATATTCTCAAACAGAGCTTGATAAATTTGTAACAGAACCTAATGAAATCTCGTAATAAAAACTAAACTATGCCACTAAGCTGGAACGAAATAAAACCAAGAGCAATAAAATTCTCAAAAGAGTGGGAAAATGCAGAAAAAGAAAATGCAGACTCTCAGTCTTTTTGGGTAGATTTTTTCAAAGTGTTTGGAATAAGCCAACGCAGAGTAAGCACATTTGAACATTCTGTAAAAAAACTTGGTAACAAAGATGGACGAATTGACTTGTTCTGGAAAGGGCGATTAATAATTGAACACAAATCAAAAGGACGTGATTTAGATAAAGCATTTCAACAAGCAATAGACTATTTTCCCGGACTGAAAGAAGAAGAATTGCCAAAATATATTCTCGTATCCGATTTTGAAAATTTCAGACTATACGATTTAGATGAAAATTCACAACATGATTTTTTGCTTTCTGAGTTGCATAAAAATATCAAACTTTTTGGATTTATTGCAGGTTATCAAAAAATTGTAATCCGTGAAGAAGACCCGATAAATATAAAAGCGGCTGAAAAAATGGGCAAATTACACGATTTGCTCAAAGAAATTGGATACGAAGGGCATGAACTTGAAATTTATCTTGTCCGATTACTATTTATGCTTTTTGCCGATGATACAGGAATTTTTGAAAAAGATATTTTGTGGGATTTCGTCGAAAATCAAACAAGCGAAGACGGTAGCGACCTTGCTATAAAATTACATCAACTTTTTCAAGTTTTAAATACGCCAAAAGAAAAAAGACTTAAAAATCTTGATGAGATTTATTCGCAATTTCCTTATGTAAACGGAAAATTATTTGAAGAAAATTTAAGACTTGCCGCTTTCGACAGTAAAATGCGAGAAATTTTTATAGAAAGTTGTGCAATGGATTGGAGTTTAATTTCACCTGCAATTTTCGGTTCGCTTTTTCAAAGCATAATGGACAAAAACGAAAGGCGAAATCTTGGAGCACATTATACTTCCGAAAAAAATATAATGAAACTTATAAAACCTCTGTTCCTTGACGAACTTTGGGACGAATTTCATAAAATTAATGGAAGTTCTAAAAAACTTGCTGAATTTCACAAACAAATCGGCGAACTTAAATTTTTTGACCCAGCTTGCGGTTCAGGTAATTTCTTGATAATTGCTTACAGAGAATTGCGTTTATTGGAATTTGAAATTTTAAAAACTATTCACAAAGGAGAACGAGTTACAAGTATAGAAAATATTATTTGGATTAGTATCGACCAATTTTACGGAATAGAAATTGACGAATGGGCATCACGTATTGCAGAAGTTGCTATGTGGCTGATAGACCATCAATTAAACATGCAAATATCCGAAAAATTCGGAAGTTATTTTGTGCGTATTCCATTAAAAAAAACTGCAAATATTATTTATGCAAATTCTTTGCAAACCGACTGGGAAAGTCTTGTGCCTAAAAACGAACTTTCTTATATTTTGGGAAATCCACCGTTTATTGGAAAAAAAGAACAAAATAAACAACAAAAAGAAGATTTAAAACAAATTACAACTGGTATAAAAGGGGCAGGAGTTTTAGATTATGTTACAGGTTGGTATTTAAAGGCAAGCCAATACATACAAGACACAAAAATAAAAGTAGCTTTTGTTTCTACAAATTCAATTTCACAGGGAGAACAGGTTGGTATTTTGTGGAATGAATTAATCAATAAATATAAAATCAAAATTCATTTCGCACATCGCACTTTTCGTTGGGACAATGAAGCAAAAGCAAATGCGGCAGTTCATGTAGTTATTATTGGTTTCGCAAATTTTGAGACCAAAAATAAAGTATTATTTGACTACGAAGATATAAAATCAGATGCACACGAAATTAAAGTAAAAAATATTAATCCGTATTTAATTGAAGGAAATGATATTGTAGTCTTTAAAAGAACAAAATCAATATCGAATGTGCCAGAAATGCAATTTGGAAATATGGCAAACGATGGCGGTAACTTAATAATTAAAGAAACGGAATTAATAGATTTAAAAAAAAAAGAACCAAATGCTCAAAAATTTATCCGACCATTATTAGGTTCAGTTGAATTTATAAATTCAAAAAAAAGATATTGTCTTTGGTTGCAAGATATAAAACCAAATGAATTGCGTGAATTTAAGGAAATTCAAAAAAGAGTATCGTTAGTAAAAAAAACAAGAGAAAACAGTTCCCGTAAGGCTACTAAAAAATTAGCATCAACACCATATTTATTTGGTGAAATAAGACAGCCTAAAACAGATTATTTAATCATTCCACGAGTTTCATCTGAAAATAGATATTATATTCCAATTGGTTATGTAGATAAAAATACAATTGTTACTGACAGATGTGCATTTGTAGGCAATGCAAATTTATTTTTATTTGGTATTTTAACATCTGATTTACACATGACATGGATGAAATATACTTGTGGTCGATTAAAAAGTGACTATAATTATTCAATACAAATAGTTTACAACAACTATCCTTTCCCAAAAGACATAAACGACAAACAAAAAGAGCGAGTAGAAAAAGCAGCACAAAAAGTATTAGATACTCGCTTAGAATTTCCCGACAGCAGTTTAGCAGATTTATACGACCCTTTGGCAATGCCAGCGAGTTTGGTAAAAGCACATAATCAATTAGATAAAGCAGTAGATTTATGTTATCGTCCACAAGCATTTACAAACGAACGGGCAAGAATTGAATTTTTATTTGATTTATATAGTCAATACATGACACCTTTACTTGCAGAAATGGATAAAAAACAAAAGAAAAAACGGAAACCAAGAAAACTAAAAAATATATAAACAATGATTATAAACATTTACCAATTTTCGATAAATTATTTTGACAGCGGTTAATTTCATCGCTGATGAAGAAGAGCGGAACTGACTGATAATAAATTTCTTACTTCGTTACGAAATTGATTATCATTCAGCCCCACTCTATTTGATAAGAAACGCATTACAACTTGTCGAACTGATTGATTGACAATGAATAATGCCTATATCATTTGCTTGGGTGTCAGTGGTTTTGTGGTGTTTTTTTTGGTGCGAAGCACCAAAAAAAAAAAAAAAAAAAAAAAAAAAAACACCACAAAAACCACCGCCACCAAGCAGTTACCGTTATGTTTCACTCAAAAAATAAATATCGAACAATGAAAACTAATAAAAATTAATAAATATGAAAAACTTTACATTAACAATTTTAGCAATTGTATTCAGTATAATAAGCTTGAATGCACAAACTGACACTACACAGCAGAAAGATATTTTTGATATGACACTCGAAGAGTTGATGCAGTTAAAAGTTTATACGGCTTCAAAAATTTCACAGAAAGCAACAGACGCACCAGCAACTGTTTATGTTGTTACGCAGCAACAAATAGAACAAAGAAATTACTCTTGTTTAAAAGAATTATTAGATGACATTCCGCAAGTTGAAATTCAAAGAAAATCAATTTCGCAAAATACTGATATCTTTACACTTAACGGAGTTGCAGGAAATGAAAAATTTATTATTCTTATGGACGGAATACGAATAAATTCAACAACAGGAACAGAACATACACTCGGAGAGAGTTATTCTCTTGCAAACGTAAAACAAGTTGAAATTATACTTGGTCCCGCATCTTCGCTTTATGGTGCAGATGCTTTTACGGGAGTAATTAATATGATAACAAATAAAGGATACGAAAATAAAGGAATACATATTAGCAGTTCGTATGGTTTGTATAACACAACAAACAACTCATTGGTTTACGGAGTAGGAAATAAAAAAGTATCTTTCTCGCTTACAGGAAAATATTATCATTCAGACGAACCATTTTTTCCTGATTATTATCCCGAAGATTATCAATGGTATAACCATTATGCACAAACAGGCGAAATGCAAATGTTCGGCGATACTGTTTCGCCCGCTTTTGGAACACAACCTTGGGCAACACCAACAGACGCATATTCAGTTCATGCAAAATTAAACTTTAATAAAATTGAAATAGGGTATTCCCGCTTATTTGAAAGCCATAGTAATTCCGTTGGTTCATTACCTTCTACACATATCTATTCAAAAGAAACAGTTTATGCAAATCATCTGCAAAATTTATATGCTACTCATAGTTTCGTATCAAATAATGAAAAATTTGGACTAAATTCTACAATTTCGGCGCAAGAATTTAAGGTTTATCCACATTCATTGTTTTTAAATCAATATGCAGGATACCTTGATGCCTATAAATACGAAAGAAACAGAACTATAAAAATAGAAGAACAATTTAGTTATAAATTCTCTGATAAATTTATTGCCGTAGGCGGAGCATCTTATGAATTTGTCAATGCAATACCTAAAACAAGCGATTTGCCATATCAATACGATGAAACAAAATCACCTGATGAACAGAATATTTATTATCCCGGAACAAATGTAACAGATTTGAACGGAAACGACCTTACAATAATGCAAGATATATATAATTTAGATTATTATAATATAGGTTCATATTTGCAATTACAATATCAGGCATTAAAAAAACTTACAATTACAGCAGGAACACGTTACGATTATAATTCACGATACAAAAGCACAATAAACCCACGTATAGGATTAGTTTACAATCCTATAAAAAAAATGACTGTAAAATTATTATACGGGCAAGCATACCTTGCTCCATCTCCATATAAAGCATATCAACACTACGGTTCGTTTTACCAAACAACAAACGATGCAGGCGAAATAACAGGACTTGCAAGTGATTTTTGGTATCTACCCAATCACGATTTAGAACCGGAAAAACGAATTACTTATGAAACTTATGTAATGTATCAATTAAATGTAAATTTTGCACTTTCTGTAAATGGATATTATGGACAAATTTCTAACTTAATAGGTTTAGCTGGATACTATGATATAGAATTTCAGGGAATACCTGTCGGCTATGTATCGAAAACAGTAAACGAAGGAGATGCAACAGCTTATGGTGGAACTTTTAGGTTTGATTATAAGGGTATTATAGGAAAATCAATTAATACTAATATTTTTGCAGCTTATTCTTATTCCGATGGAAAAATTGCAGAAAATCCCTTAATTTTTAGTGCAAAGCATACTATAAAATCAGGAATAGGAATGCGATATAAAAATAAATTTAGTCTTTACACAAAAATATTATACAGAACAGGCAGTCATTATATAAAATCAAAAATTGATGACCCTATTATGAACGAACCTTTTGCACTAATAAATTTAACAGCAAATTATAAAATAATAAGCAAACCCAAATTTAAAGCAAGTTTATTTGTGAACGTTTTTAACTTATTAAATTCAAAATATTACAATGCAGGTTATGAGAATTTTACAACAACACCACAAGACCCGATTAGGTTTGATTTTGGATTGAAATTTGATATATAAAGAGATAATTAAAAAACATAATCGAGTAGGCGGTCGGCTACCGCAAAGTAGCCGATGCACCTCTCACA
>JAOZQN010000769.1 GCA_029932195.1 Bacteroidales bacterium
TATATCAATAAAAAATATGGTAATGTCCTGATTATAACTGATAACTGTTTACTGATAACTGATAACTGTTTACTGTTTACTGATAACTGTTTACTGTTTACTGATAACTGTTTACTGATAACTGTTTACTGATAACTGATAACTGTTCATTGTAATTATTTTGTGTGAAATTTTATCATTCGTTCTAATGCGTCTTGGCAAACGAGGCAAAAATTATCTGCGTTCAAGGCTCTCATATAGCAATTATATGACGGACGATATATTCCTTTTTCAACATATCCACCACCTTCGAAAGCTCCAATTTTATCTCTATATTTTTCTGATTTCTTGGGAGTTGGGATAGGAATGTTTTTATCTACCATGTGTTTCCATTTGCTTTCAAAATCTATGAGAGTTGTTATGTTTGGGTCGGCAGGCTCTACGGATAGGTCGTAATAATCTTGCACGGCAACGTCTGATGTCCAGTATTCATCGGCAAGTCCGCCAAAACCATGCCCAAATTCGTGGACAAAAACAAGCTCAGACGAGGCATGATCCGAAACACAAAGATTGTAGAAATTATAAACTCCACCACCACCATATTTATTAGAATTTACCAAAATATAAATCTGATCGTAAGGCACAAGCGAAGCAATATCTCTAAGCGTTTCTACATCTGGCGTTGTTATATATCTCTCTATACCAAATGTATAGAAACTTGAATTAACAATCGTATTTTTCCAAATACCATCTCCAGGAATATCCGTTCCCGATTCTTTGGAATGTGCTTCTACAATATGAATATTAAATTTATTTTTGTATTTATCAAAAGGAGAATATTTAAACATTGCATCGCTAAATCGCTGTGCATCAGCCTTAAACTTATCCATTTCTTCTTCTGTATAACCTTCTGGAATTATTACAACATCAACATTTTTGCTTGGGTCTCCGTTGTCCAAAATCCGTGAAGTTTTAAAATCAAAAGGGTTATCTTTTTTTACAAAAAAATCTTTTTCACTAAAATCAATTTCAAATAAACTTGTGAATTGATTTTTCATATCTCTTTTTTCTATAACTATTTTTACCGCATTCTTTGGATATGGCATAATCACACTTTCGTAAAAACTGCGATTTATTTTATCTGCTTCCTCGGTCGCCTGCCATTCCTGAAATAGTGTTGCGTAGGCTTGAGCAAAAATTAATTTGTTGCTTGCCAAATCGTAAACCATCAGTCTAAATTCTCCATAATTAAAAGGGTCAATTGTATTAGTTTGCGAACCTCCGTAGTGAGGTTCTTCCTTAAACTGCTCTAAATAAATAGATTCCGAATTGCTATTTCCTGCATGAATATAATCAAAACGTAGGGTTTTAGGCAGAAAATAATCGTTAAAATTAACTTTTTGAGCGTATGTTGATACTCCTATCAACAAAATAATTGCAATAATTAGATTTTTTTTCATTTTTATTTAATTTATTAGATATTAGTTTAAAGTTTGTTTCTATTTGAGTGTGTAACACATTGGGGTAAATTTACATCAAAAATCCCGTAGAGACGTGATTTATCACGTTTTTTTCAGCAAATAAACGTAATATCCCTCGGGTGTAATTAAATTTTGCACATATTTAAGTTTGTGATTGTCAAATAAAAAAACATATTTGTAAAATTTTCAACTACAAATATGACTTTAACAAATTTAATTACAAATTTAATAAAACAATTTGAAAAAAGACTAATAGAAGGTGTTTTTTTTTAGATAAATTAAAAAGTCCTGATTTACAGTCTTTTGAGAGTGAATTATCTGCGATTACAACAAATTTATATAATGATTTGAGTGTGTAACATATCGGGGGAGTTTGGTTGCAAGTTACATGTTTCAGGTTTCGCAATGCGACAATTAATTATAATTAATTGTTTTGTTTGTTGCAAAAAACAACTGTTGTTATTTCGCTTTGCGAAACTTGCAACCTGCAACTTGTAACATCTCCCCCAATATGTTACACACTCTAATGATTTATCAGAAGAAAATCTGAAGTATTATACAAATTCAGGTGGATTTTACGGCACAGGCAAAAGTGTTTTAAGAGCAATAAGGAATAGGCGAATTACGAAAAAGAGAGACAGAAGTTCAAATAAAAACGGGAAAGAAAATAAGGCTCATCACAATTGTGGCTACCCACGTAAAGTTGGATTTTTTCATTAAAAAGTTTCGCCTTTGCCAAAGTTTTTTTTACTTTGGCAAAGTTGTAACTCGCAGTATATTAGTGGTCGTCACAACTTTTACAAAGTGAAAAAACTTTGTAAAAGGTATTTTTTTGTTCAACCTTACGTGGGTAGCCACAATTGTTTACGCAGTAAATTTAATTTCATGTTTTACAACAGTAAATAACCTGTCTGACAGCCTTTTTAATTAATGCAATAAAATTGCATTAATTAAAAAGGCTGTCAGACAGGTTTAGAATTACACCCGTTTACTTTGTTATATTTAAAATATACTGAGTCCACTCCAAAAAGCATCTTTTTGCTCAACTCTAAGTTGGCTACAAATCTTAAAATCTTACTGATTATAACGGATTTTGTTGAAATTGTAATAACTTTATTTATAATGAATT
>JAOZQN010000172.1 GCA_029932195.1 Bacteroidales bacterium
ATTGGGTAAAACATTGATTAAACTTCGTTAAACGCCTGGCAGTCAATGCTTTTGAGGTCTGTAATTGATGTTTTTTTCATTTTATTTTATATTTAATGTTAAACTTGAAACTATAATTTTTGTATTTTTTAATCTTTTATCATCAGATGACAACTCTATATCGCCTAAAGGGCACTCCTAAAAACCCAAAACTCTGCGTTATACAAAATTAGTAAAATACTCATTTACAAGAGTAAACTCAAACTTTAAGAATTTTGAAAGCCTTGATTTTTGAGTTTTTAGGAGTGCTCTAAGGCAAATTTAAAGCTTTTTATTGCTTTCATGTTTTTAGTATTTTACAAATTCAATTTTATTATCAGTAAACCCTTTTGTTATTTCGTCATTTGAAGATTCTACAGTTAAAATAGCAGAATTTTTGCTTAATGTAATATAGAAAAAACCATAGCTTTCATTAGGGGTTACCGAAAGTTTTATTTCGTATTTGTAAACAATCTCATTTTCCGAAGACTTCTCCGTGTCTTTGGTCATTATTCCGTGATAGCTACCTGTATAATTTGAACCAGAATCAGCAATTTGTTTCCAATGTCCTACAAAATAAATTTCATTTTCATTTAGTTTGTATAATGCTAAACCTGAATTATTTGTATAGTCTCCTGTCTTCTCCTTGTAGCTTCCGTCAATTTCATTTTTAGAGTTTTGGATTTCTAATTTTAGCTTAGTTTGCTTAACTCCGTCGATTAGGTAATTTAATTTTGCTTTTTTGTGATTTTGATGAGTGCCTTTTAGTTGTTTAAAATCATCTCCTTTAAAGTCAATTTTCACTTCTCCGCTATTCAAATATCCGCCAGTTGCAATTTCGGTTTTATTATCACCTATTTTAAGAAATCCGCTTACTTTTGCTCTTTCAGTTACTGCTAAAAATAATTCGACATCTTTACCGTCGTAACTACCCAAATATTTTTTAATTGTTGGTATCTGAGAAGGAAGCCCTGTTTGTGCATTTGCTTGCTGAACAAATATAATACTTAGTATTATGATTGCTATAATTGATGTTTTTTTCATTTTTTTTAAATTTAAAATGGTTTGTAATATATTAATTTTAAACGCCTCCGGATTTTAAAAATGCCGGAGGGTTTGAGTTCATAAATTTTATTTACTTTTTTATAAATCGTTTTTGAACTGTTCCGTTTTCTGTTTGGATTTTTAAAATATAAAGTCCGTTTTGTAAATCAGAAACATCAACAGTATTTGTATTTTTGTTTATTGATTTTACTGTTTTTCCAGTTATGTCAATAATTGAAATATTGGTAATTGATAACTGATTACTGATTACTGATAACTGCCCCGTTGTTGGATTTGGATAAATTGATAATTGTTTTTCTTGTTCGTTGGTTTCAATTCCTACACCGCCACAGTCTTCGCTGAAACTTGCTGTGGCATCAATATTTGTCCAGTTATCGGTGCTATATGTTGCGTTATCTACTTCTATACAGGTGAGTGCGGGAGAACTAAGTGCATTAAATGCTGTGAAGTTTGTATTGTTTCCATTTGCAACATTTAAAGAAGATAAGTTTGCATTATATCCACAATAGAGTGATGTTAATAAAGTAAGGCTACTAACATCTAGGCTACTAATTAAATTTCCAGAGCATTCAAGGTATGTAATATTAGAATTATCTCTTGAATTACTAATAATTGTGAGATTTGTAATTTCATTTCCACCAGCCATTAATATTGTTAATGCAGTATTATTAGAAATATTTAAACTTGTTAGCTGGTTATATCTACAATTTAATTGAGTTAAAGAAGTAAATGCTTCTATTCCTGTTAAATCGCTAATATTCATGCTTGCACAGTTGATAAAATCTGAAAAACTATTAGCTTCACTTTCTTGAATTTCATCATCTCCATTCGTGTTGATTGCTGTGTTCCCAACTAAATATGCTTTAAAATTGGCATCGGGTATGTTAACAATTGGGGTAACAACTTTTATTAATTGTGTATAAAATGGAGCATGACCATTTACTCCTGTAAAGTCTATTTTTTTTGTATAAACATCATTTATAAAATCGTATTCAAACATAACACCCAAATTGCTTGCTCCACCTTCGCTGGTTGTTCCGTATAATTTTCCGTCATCGCCTTCTAAAAGTGCTGCTCTCGGAAGACGACCTCGGTCTGCTCCGTTAAATACTACTTTGTTTGTGATTGTATTTCCTGCAATATCATATTCAAATAACACTCCTTGATTTACCCCGTTGGCAGTAGCGTATAATTTTCCGTTGCTTGCTTGCATAAGACCACATTCTGGTATTTGTCCACCTGCTGAACCATCAAAATCTATCTTTTTAGTAAATGTATTTGTTGCAATTTCATATTCATATAAAACTCCCATATTATTTGCTCCTCCTAATGTAATTAGTCCATAAAGGTTTCCATTAGCAGCCTCAACTAAATCATTGTTTTGCGGATTTTTCCCGTTGTTTGTATTGTCCAAATCAATTAATTTAGTTACGGTGTTTATAGCTATTTCATATTCGTATAAAACACCCAGATTGTTAGCTCCTCCTTGATAAGTAACCGAGTATAATTTACCGTTGCTTGCTTGCATTAGCTTACTCATTGGCTTGCTTCCAATATTTGTTCCGTCAAAATCTATTTTTTTTGTAAAAGTATTTGTAGAGGGGTCTAATTCAAATAAAACACCAAGATTATTTGCTCCACCTTCGTAGGTTACACCGTATAATTTTCCGTTGTCGGCTTTTAATAAAGCAACCTTAGGATTTGAGCCTTTATCTGTTCCATCAAAATCTACTATTTTTGTGTAAGTATCACTTGTTTTATCATACTCAAATAATGTTCCCATTTTGTTAGCTCCTCCTTCCATTGTTGTGCCGTAGAATTTTCCGTTATCGGCAAGCACTAAGTTTCCTTGTGGGCGATTTCCTATTTCTGATGTTCTTAAATTAAGTTTTGTTGTATAAGTGTCCGAACTAATATTATATTCAAAAATAACCCCATCATTTGTGGCTCCATCAATTCCTGATGCTCCATATATATGACCATTACTTGCTTGTATAAGAGCTCCAAAATGCCAATCTTCATTAAGGTCGTGTTTTTTAGTTAAGGTATTTGCTGTAATATCATATTCAAATAATACACCTTTTGAATTTGCTCCGCCGCTTGTGTTTTGTCCATAAAGTTTACCATTTATGGCTTCGTAGAGCAATCCAGTAATACTACCTCCTGTATTAGTTCCGTCTAAACTTTGTTTTACAACAAAATCATCTAATGTAATATCATATTCAAATAGAACTCCATTAAAATTTGGCCCACCTGTATAAGTTGTACCGTATAATTTTCCATTTGCTGCTTGTATTACTCCTCCATAGGGAGATTGTCCATTGGTTGTTCCATCAAAATCAATTATTTTGCTAAGTGTATTTGTTGTAATATCATATTCAAAAAAAGTTCCTAAATTGTTTGCTCCTCCTATATTGGTTACACCGTATAATTTCCCGTTAGCAGCTTCAAGTAGTCGCCCTTTTGGAGTTTTGCCATTGTTAGCTCCATCGAAATCAATCTTTTTGGTAAGAGTATTTGTGGTAATATCATATTCAAATAATACACCTGCATTATTTGCTCCTCCTCTATAAGTGAAACCATATAGTTTTCCATTTGTGGCTTCAATTAGTGTTCCTTCTAATATATCTCCATTGTTAGTCCCGTCGAAATCTATTTTTTTTGTATATGTATTTGCAACAGGGTCGTATTCAAACAAAACTCCTTTGCTATTAGCTCCACCGGTATTAGTTCCGCCATACATTTTTCCATTTGAAGCTAATAATAGGCTTCCATAAGGTGCTGCTCCATCTACTACATCTGTAAAATCTATTTTCTTTATTAAGATATTAGTTACTGGGTCGTATTGAAAAATTGTTCCTGACGTAATTACTGCTCCGCCCATAGAACTTAAACCATATAATTTACCATCGTTTCCTTCAATCATACCGTCCATTATGTGACTTGCATCATAAAATTCAAAAGAATGTTCTACCGAGTGGTTGTCTCCTTGTGCATCTGTTTTAAAAACTGTGCCTCCTCCGTGTTCGCCACCGTAGCTTGTTAATCCCCAAAACTCTGTTTGAGCATTTAAACTTGTTATTGCAAAAAATGCAATTGCTAAAATTGATAAGAATACTTTTTTCATGTTTTTTAAATTTAAAATGGTTTGTAAATATGTTTATTTTAAACGCCTCTGGGTTTTGAAGACGGAGGGTTTAATGTAATTTCTTTTATTCTTTAATAAAACGATTATGATAAGTTCCGTTTTCTGTTTGGATTTTTAAAATATAAAGTCCGTTTTGTAAATCGGAAACATCAACAGTATTTGTATTTTTGTTTATTGATTTTACAGTTTTGCCAGTTATATCAATAATTGAAATATTGGTAATTGGTAACTGATTACTGAGAACTGAGAACTGAGAAGTTACTGGGTTTGGATAAATTGAAAGTTCTCTTTGTTCATTGGTTTCAATTCCTACACCGCTACAATCTTCGCTAAAACTTGCGATTCCGTCTAAATCTAACCAGTTGGTTGTGCTATATGTTGCGTCGTCCACTTGTATGCAGTATAAATCTGAATTACCAGTTGAGTTAAAATTGGTAAAATTATAATTATTACCATTTGCAACATTTAAACTCGTTAGCATATTAGTATTACAATACAGCCAGAACAAAGAACTATTTGCAGAAACATCTAAGGTTTGTAATTGATTTTCGTCACAGAACAAATGTGTAAGATTTGTGTTGGTTGAAATATCAAGAGCTGTAATTAAATTTCCTCCACAAAATAAGCGTTGTAAATCTAAACTTTGACCTACATCTATGATAGAAAGACCATTGCCAGTGCAATCCAATATTTCTAAAAGTGTATTTTGAGATAAGTCTATATTAAAGATTGCATTTTCATAAAATTGTAAACTTTTTAATGCAGTATTTTGAGTAACATCTAATTCTGATATCGAATTTCCGCCCAAAACAGCACGAGAGAGTGCAATGTTTTGCGTCAAATCAATAGTTTGAATATTATTCCATTCTATTTCTACTGTATCTAATAGAATGTTTTGTGTTATATCTAAACTTGACAAACTATTGTTTGGAGAGCTTAAATAAGTTAAGGCTGTATTATTGGTAACATCTAAACTTGTTAAAGAATTACCACCACAGTATAGTTTTGTTAAACCTGTATTTTGAGTTATATCTAAGTCAGTTAATTGGTTACTAAAGCAAGAGAGTTTGGTTAAATTAGTATTTTGAGTTACATCAATATTTGTAAGTAAATTTGCTTGGCAAAGTAATTCAGTAATCAAAGGAAATGCCTCTATTCCTGTTAAATCTGAAATGCTAAGACTATAGCATTCTATTGCTCCAGTATAAGCACTTGCTTCGCTTACTTGAATTTCAGTATCACCATTTGTATTTATTGCTGTGTTTCCAACGAGATAGGTTTTAAAATTTGCGTCTGGAATATGAACAATTGGATCTTCACTGGATAGTAATTTAACCAAAAAAGCATCTCTTCCTCCAATTAAAGGAATATCTGTTGGGTCTCCAAAAGGGTTTAAGCTATTTGAAGGGCTTTCAATATATCCACCAACAAATAAATTGTCGTTATTATCAAAGTAAAGTTTTTGTGTTTGATTATAGTCTGATTGACTATGAATTTGAAAGGCATCAAGATAATTTCCATCAGTGTCGTATATTATAGATTGTGCCATTCTTCCAACTCCAGCAAATTTAGTAAGAGGTATGGTTGATGAACCATCAGGATCTACATCAGTAAAACTATCAGAAGCAAAGCCTCCTACAACAACTTGGTCTTGTGAATTAACTGCTATTGTATAATTTCGGGAAAACATTGAGTAATTATTTAAAGCTCCGTGCCCCCACCTAAAAGTTAGGTCGTTTGTAAATGATAGAGTAAAATATCTATCGCCATTTATTGAACCAGGTCCTTCTACAATAGTAGTTTGACTTCCATTAGCATCATCAATATATAAATCGTGCCTATAAAAACCTGCAAAATAAAGATTATTGTTAGAGTCAAATGCCATTTCTAGCGGAACATTTGTGCTACCGTAAAAAGTTTGATCATTTATAAGTGAACCATCGGCAGAAGAAATATGTAATATTAAACCACCTTTATATACTGCACTTGAAACAGAAAAATCTGTATTATTAACATCTCCTGTATATTTTAAACCATTTATTGCATTGTGCTCAACCAAAACAAAAATATTTCCGCTGTTATCAATCTTCAAATCTCGTCCAATTATGTTCATATTGCCACCTGTTGCTGGTGGTGCTCCAACTCTTTCTCCCCAAACAAAATCACCATTGGCATCTAGTTTTAAAATAAAAGTTTCTTTTTCGTAACCTGCATTAATATTATTAGTAGTTCCAGAAGCAGGATCTAAATCAACTGCACCTTCAAACCAACCTGTTGCTATAATACCTCCATCAGTATCAATTGCAACTTTTTGCACTCTTGAATTTGTGCTTAAAAATTGTTTTGCCCAAATATAATTTGCATCAGTATCTAATTTAAGAATATAACCGTCTTCGCTTGTTCCTCCATTATGAGAAGTGAGTTCTGCAACACCATCGCCTACATTAAAATCGACAGTTCCAATAAAACTTCCTGTTATAAATAAATCTCCATTTGCTGTTGATTGAATGTCAATGCTGTATTGTGTTGTGCTTCCGCTTGATGCTAACGATTTTACCCAAACTAAATTACCATCAGAATTAAGTTTTTGAATAAATGCATTTGTTGCTCCATTACCCCCATAGTGAGGTAAAGTTGTTGTTCCCGAACCAGGGTCAAAATCGTTTGTTGCTCCTGCATATATTCCTACATTATAGATATTTCCAGAATTATCGGAAGACATGGAATAAATATAATCTATTTGGTCGGAACCTCTGAGGTTAGCCCAACCAAAATTGAATTGTGCTTTTACTCCAAAGCTAAATATTGTAATTAATAAAATACTAAATAAAGTTTTTTTCATGTTTTTTTTATTTTAAAAGTTAAATTAATAATTACAAACATAGGGCGATAAAATTATGAATACAAATATTCTTCAGCAACAGCCAATTTTGTTTAGCAATGGACAATTTTCTCATTACTATTTATATATTTGCATTCTCATATCGTAAATATTTACAATGAAATTACTAAAACAAATATTCTTTCTTTTTTTTATAAGCTATTCTTTAACAGGAGTTTATGCACAGCAGCCAGCTCATCATATTGTAGGTGAACTTGAGTTAAGTGGGGTAAATATTTATAATATAATACAAGATAAAGACAACAATTACTGGCTGGCAACTAATAATGGCATAATAAAATATGACGGCTACTCTTTTGATTATATTGAAACACAAGGAAACCTCAGTAATTCATTTTTTGATTTTCAGATGGATTACAACAATGATATTTATTGTAAAAATTTTAGTGGACAGATATTCAAAATAGAAAATGATACTTGTCGTGAATATTTTAAATTGCCAAATAATTTGTTAGAAGAACAAATATGGTATTCTTTTGATAATCTTAATGATTTAATTATTCTATCAAATTCATTTTTTAAGGTAACAAAAGAAGGAGAAATTAAACATATTCTTGAAGGACATTTTAATTATATTGATTTGATTAAAATGAGAGATAGTAGCCTCCAATTTATTAGTGCTCAACAAGATAAAATTATTTCTTATAAAAATAATAAAATAACAACAGAGTCGATTAATATTACAAGTTCAAATATTAAGAGTTTTTTTTTGTGTGATAGTTTAATTTACTGCAACCGATCAACAGGATATGTTTTAGAGCGAAAAAACATGTGTTTTACCGAAAAAAAACAAATTATTTATCCAGAGCATAAAGTTTTGAAATTTTACTCTGACAATAAGTATCTATGGATAACAGAAAAAGGAGGAGGTGTTTTTTGTTTTGATGAAAATTTGAAGCCATTATTTAATAAAAATCTACTTTTTCAGAACAAGATTATTTCCTTTATTATGAAAGACAGCGAGGGTAATACTATTATGGGAACTTTTGGTGATGGATTAATAGTTATTCCAAACTTAAATTTGATAAATATTAATTTTCCTGATAATAAAATAAAAATAACAAGAATATGCTCTGCAAACGACAGCATTATTTTTGCAGGGACACAAAATGGGCAGATTTTTAAAATTAATAAAAACGGGACAACTAAATTGTTTCATAATGAGCAATTAAAATTCATAGAAGTTTTAGAGTATTTTGAAGAATCAAACGAACTTTTGTTTGACAATGGAGGAGCTTTATTTGTAAATATATTTACAAATAGCCAATACTATAGCCAATTTGGAGCAATAAAAGATATTGAACATATTGACACCAATAAATATTTAATTGCTTATAATAGAGGCGTAATGTATTTTAACCCAACTATTTCGGCGAAAAATAAATTATTCAAGAATAGTTTTATTGATATTCTCAATTTTAAAAACAGAACATATTGCGTAAATATTGATTTAACTACAAATACAATTTATGCAGGAACTTCTGTGGGTTTAAAAATAGGTGATGAGAATAAATCTAGTTTTTTTACTTTAAATAATGAGCCTGTTATTGCTAAGGATATTCTTTATTTTAACAAGAAGATTTATATTACAACTGAAAATTATGGGATATTAATTTTTGAGAATAATAAATTAATAAATCAATGGACAACAAGCGAAGGTATGATTTCTGACTCTCCTAACAAAATTTGTGAATATAATGGTAATTTATTTGTTTCAAGCAAGCTTGGTTTGCAAATTATTAACTTAGCAGGTGAGAATATTGGTGTTTTAAACCAGTCAGATGGATTACAAACGAACAATATTCTTGATTTTGAAATATCTAACAATAATTTGTGGATTCTTAATCAAAAAGGACTTCAAAAAATAAAATTATCTTCAATAAATTTTGAGAAATATTTGCCTACAGTTTTTTTATCAAAAATTCTACTAAATGACTCTATTCTAATTACTTCAAACAACATGAAGTTTTCATATAATCAAAATAAAATTAAGTTTAGTGTTTCAGCTATTAGCTTAAAATTCAATAATGAGATTGAATATCACTATATGCTTGAAGGAATTGATAATACAACACAAATAAACAGCTATTCTGACAACACAATTGAGTATAAGTCTTTACCACCAGGAAAATATACCTTTAAAATAAAAACTGTGTGTAGAAATGAAGCGAGTGAAACCTTGTCTTTTCAATTTTCAATTTTACCGCCTATTTGGCAAACTTGGTGGTTTTTTCTTCTTTTTACAATTATTGGTGCTGGGCTTACTATTCTTTTTTTCAAAATTAGAATTAATAAAATTAAATATAGAAATGAATTAGAAAAACAACTAAAAATATCAGAAATTACAGCAATCAAAGCACAAATGAATCCGCATTTTATTTTTAATGCAATAAATTCTATTCAGGACTTAATTTTAAAAGGAGATATTGAAAATTCATATAATTATATTATTAAGTTTTCGCAGATGGTAAGGCAAACTCTTAATTATTCCGACAAGGAATTTATTGATATTGAAGATGAAATTCAACTACTTGAAATATATCTTAAACTTGAAAAATTGCGATTTAGAGATGATTTTAAATACACAATATCTCTCAATAATGCAGAAGATCTTATGGTTCCACCAATGTTGATTCAGCCTTTTGTGGAAAATGCAATCAAACATGGGTTGTTACACAAAGCGGGTTTAAAAGAGTTGAAAATAGAATTTAAAAAAGAAGAACTATTATATTGCACCATTTCAGACAATGGAATAGGATTAAAAAAATCGGAAGAAATAAAAAAACGAAGACAATCTAAGCATAAATCGTTTTCCACAAAGGCAACAAAAAATAGATTCGACATAATGAAAGCTCATTATAACCAAAATGTTGGTGTAGATTATTACGATTTAATTCCAAACAACACAAATACAGGAACAAAAGTAGTGATAAAATTACCTTTTAAGCACAAATATTAAAAAAAAATCGTGAAAAATGCCTTTTCTTCTATTAATAAGAAAAAAATGTCTGTTACTGAAAAACAATATTTTGTTAATATTATAAATAATATCTTTGCCTTATGGAAATAAAAATAAATGCAATTATTGTAGATGATGAAGCAAGTGCACGAGATGTTTTGCAGAATTTACTAAATAGGTTTTGTCCTGAGGTTGAAATATTAAATACTTGTTCTAACTTGATAGAAGCAGTTGAAACGATAAAAATAAGCAAACCAGATGTTGTTTTTCTTGATATAGAAATGCCAAACTACGCAGGTTATGAGATAGTTTCTTTTTTTAAGGAAATTGATTTTGATATTGTTTTTGTTACTGCCTATGATAAATATGCAATAAAAGCATTTGAAGTTTCAGCAGTTGATTATATATTGAAACCCGTTGAGATTGACAGGCTGAAAGAAACTGTTTTACGATTAATAGAGCAAAAAACTATTCGTAGAACAAGAGAGGAGTATGAAATTTTGTCAGAAAATTTAAAAAATGAGGAAGTTTCTAAAATTATTATTAGGGATAATAAAGGACAAAAAATCATTAACACAAAAGATATTATAGCAATTGAAGCCAATGAATCATACAGTTATATATATACAAAATCAAATAAACAGCTTGTTAGTAAAAATCTAAAATATTTTGAAAAAGTATTAAAAGATAATAACTCTTTTTTTCGTTCTCATAAATCATGGATTGTTAATGTTTTAGAGATAATAAGTTTTTCTAAGTCAAAATTAGAAATACAACTTTGTGAAAATGTTTTGGCAAAACTATCCAAGTATAAAAAAGCTGATTTTGAAAATATTATGTTAAAAATTGTGAAAAATAAAGCTTTGTAAAGATTAAAAATAACTTCGGTTTTTGACTTGTTCTTTTATTCATTTTTAAAAGTTCATAAATATCTCGCTATTATCTGAAAAGTCGGGAAAACTTTTTAGACAAATATTAATTTATGATAGTCATTAATAAGTAATGCTAAGTAGTGTTAGCACACACTTTCCAACGTGGTTTTTCACCACTTGTCGCAATTTTGTTACAGACAAACACGTTTCCAACTGCCAAAAAAGGCAGGTTGGAAAGTGTGCGGATATAGAAAATGTTTTGTAAGTAGTGTCTGGACGGAAATAGATAACAATTTATATATCAAATAAATACAAG
>JAOZQN010000173.1 GCA_029932195.1 Bacteroidales bacterium
AGTTCCAAGAAAATTAAATAAAGGTATGACAGCCAACCTATTAACCCAGCCAAAAATAGCCCAACCCAGTGGAACTAATTTGTGTAGATTTAAGTCGTCTCCTTCTGATACCGATATTTTTAGTAAATCGCTGTATTTGTTTGGACCAAAATAAAATGCAAGAGGAATAGATACTTTTTCAGCATGTTTGTATGGAAGAGTAATTTTTGAAGTCATATACTTCAAATTTAGAGTATCTTCCTCAAGTGTTTTTTGCGTAACAGTCGCATTATCAAAGCTATTTTTGGCAATCAGAACCGACAAAAAGAATTGTTGTTTGTATCCTATCCATTTTACTTTTGTTGTAAGTCGTTCTTCAGATAATTTTTTCTTTATTTTTAATTGTTTTACATCTGCGTCCAAAAATTGATAATATAACGAAGTAGCTTGTAGTTCAAACTTCTCACCATGCTCTAAATAAGGTATATACGAATTCCAAGTTAGTTCAAGGAAAGTCGTATTTGCAAGCACTAATTCGTCTGTATTTATAAAATTTATATCAAAATCAACCGTATAACTTCCTGGTTCAAGCGAATACGAAAATTCTATATATCGCCTGTCATCGGCTTTAAGCCTCATGTTTAGAGTCTGTTTTTTGTGAGTTGCATTTACAACCGATTTTTCTGCTTGCGACTCAAAATAAAAATTTTGTGTAGAAATTAATCTATTTTCAGAATAAAAATCAATATTAAATTTGTTTTTATCTCCATTAAACAATAAAAGTTCTGTTTGATTATGAGTTTTGTAATCCAATAAGTTGACAGAATAAACTCTGCCACCTTTTGTAGATATTTTGACCTCTATTTTATCATTTTTCAGAGTAATAAATTCCTCCTCGCCTTCGGCAGCATTTGCAAAATCGCCATAAAGATTTACTAGTTTTTGGTCTTGTAAAGAATCTGGATTTATAGTATCATTATTTGCAATAGGAAGAGTATCTGTTATTTCTGACAGTTTTATAGAATCTTGTTTCCATTGTTCGTTTACAATAAAAAGAGAGTCTTCCACTCTATTTTGTCTTACCATTTCCAAAGAATCTTTTGTTCTCAACTCGGCAAGTTCTTCTTTGCTTGGCTGTGTCCAAATCATATATCCTATGATTATAGCACTAATTGCAACCAAGCCAATTATTTGATTTTTATCCATTTTTTAATTATTATTTAGTTTTTGAATATTGGAGCATTCAAACTTTGTTTTATTATTTTATCTATTTCATTGAATTCCTTTTAACTTTTTAACTCAACTAAAGCACTACAATTGACATATTGTTAATTTGCTTGTGTACGGCATTTTTTATTTTTTGTATATACTTAGGCAAAACAAAAAGCAAAATATTAGCTATTTAAGTCTGAAAAATCTATTTCAAGTTCATTTTTTTCTTCTGTATTTTTTATAAATTTTACTTTAATTTTTTGAGTACCCAGAAATGTAGAATTGCATTCAACAGGTCCTTTTTTTTCATTAGAAGTAATAATTTCACATATACGAGTTTTTTCGTTTCTACCACTTTGTATTTGTTTATTATAAAAAACAATTCCTTTAAACTTTACTTTCCACTTTTTAAAATTAATCCAATCGTGATGATTGTTAAATGTTAAAAGAAAAAATATCCTACTTATACTGTCATCAAATTTTCCATTAATTTGATTTAATGTAGAAATTTTTCCTGCATTTGGTAGTTGATGTTTTATTGAATTTTTCAATTCCACCATAAAAAATGTCAATACATTATTCTCTAATGTAACAATTACTTTTTCTACGGTTTTAGAACTTGGTGTAAAGCCTTTTACTTGCATTTCAAAATCAAGTAACCATATTTGTATATTATTTACAGGAACATTATTGATAATTACTTTTTGTAATAAATTATTATCGCCTTTGTTTTTTTCTTCTTCAATAATTATACTATCTTCTGCTACTTTTGTAATAAACTGATTTGGAACAATCCCTAATTTTTGAAGTATCTCCTTTCTAATAGTTTCTATTTTCATATTTGGTATTATAATTCAGAATGTTGATATATTTCATCAGTTATATTTTCGCTAAGATTTTTAATTTTATTATCAATCTTATCAAAATCTTCAAAATAAACACCATATTCTTTTGCTGAATACTCAATAACATCAGAACCGCTGAAAAAATAAACTCCAAAATCTTTTTTGAATAAAATATCCTTTATTTCAAAGTCTAATTTGTTCTCAGCAAGGAACTTTTTAAGGTTAAAATCTTTTTTTTCTTTCAAATATCCAATATTAAGAAAATTATTTATGACATTTGTAATAAGTGGACTATGGGTTGTAATCAATACCTTATTTTTATTAATAGCAGCAAATTTTAATAAAATATGAATTAGTTTTTCTTGATTTTCTGGATGTAAATTTTCTTCTGGCTCATCTACAAGCAAAAAATTATTATTGTCGTATACCCAGTGTTTTAAATATAAAAGCAAAGTGGTTAATTGATTTATAGATGATGAACTTAGATACATATCCAAATGTTTTTGTTCGCCTAAGTCAAGTTGAAATTCTATTGGAGAAACTCCTTCTGCTTTTTTTAAAATAATGTCTCCTCCAATTAATGATTTTATATTATTTATTAATTGAATATATGTTTTTTTTATTGTGTCATTTTCATTCAATTTATAAAGTTTACCAAATAATTCATCCATAGGTTTGGTATATTGACTTCTAAAAGATGTTAAAGATTTTATGTCTAATTTTGACCTATCTTTTTGTTCAAGAATATCTAAAAGTTTTTTAGACATCTCTTCACGCTTTTCCTTTTCTACTTTGTAAATATATTGATAAAAAACAGGGTAAAATAAGCGACTTGCAGGTAAATAAAATCCATTATTACTCGGAAGAAGAGTTCTAATGATTGTATTTAATAGTATTTCATTAACATTTATCACTTTATCTTTAATATCATCAAACTCTTTATTTTCATTAGATTTATCAAAAATAGAAAGTTTTATAATATTTGAATTTTCCTTTTTATCTGCTTTATAAAGTTCTATTCTTGAATTATTTTTTTTTGTTTTATCGTTAAGAATAATACCACCTGAAACTTCAACTTTCTTTTTTTTAATTTGGCTAAATGTATATTTAAAATTTACTTGTGCATCTTTTAGGATAAAATGGTCTTTGGCGATATTAAAAATACTTGGAATTACGTATGATTTAAAATATTTGGCAAAATCATTTACAACTTTTCTAACAATTGTAGTTTCTAACTTAAATTGCCCATTTGTTAAAACTAACTCTTCGTAGCTATGTATTTTAATGAAATTATTATATATTTCATTATCAAATAAACTCCATAGTATTTGTGATAAATATGTTTTTCCTGTATTATTATACCCAACAAAAACATAAAATTTTTTGTCTAATGCAATTTTAACATTCTTAATTGAACCTAAATTTTTTATTATTAATTCCATATTTTTTATTGATTAAAACTTAATAAAGATCTTACAAAATAAATTAAAATTGATATTATTATTATTAAATTTATTTTGTTTTTTTCCAGTAACGTAGTGGTTCATATAATTGTAAGCTGTGCAAATTGCAAAATTAATAGTTTTTTTGACAATTCTAACGAATTCTTTTTTTTGAAAAGAACATCTATTATTTTTGTTGTTTTTTATTAAGAAATCTTTTCAAAAATTCACAATTTCAAAACTTCAAAATTTAGTTAAGCGTAGCTTTCACAAATCCCACAAAAAGCGGGTGCGGATTAAGCACAGTGCTTTTATATTCAGGGTGAAACTGAACTCCTACATACCATTTTTTCTCTGGTATTTCCATAATTTCTATTAGGTCGGCATCTGGATTTACTCCCGATGGCACAAAACCTTTTTTCACAAAATCATCTAAATAATCGTTGTTAAATTCAAAACGATGACGATGCCGTTCCATTATTTTTGTTCTACCATAAGCATTATGTGCGTTGGTTTTCTTTTTCACAGAGCAAGTGTAAGCCCCCAAACGCATTGTGCCTCCGAGACTTGTGATGTTTTTTTGTTGCTCCATCAAATCTATTACAGGATACGGAGTGCTTGGGTGCATTTCCGATGAGTGTGCATCTTCTAAATTCAAAACATTGCGAGCGAACTCAATAACAGCACATTGCATACCAAGACAAATTCCAAAAAATGGAATATCATTTTCCCTCGCAAATTGTGCCGCAGTAATTTTACCCTCAATTCCTCTGTGTCCAAAACCGGGAGCTATTAAAATGCCTTTATAATCTTTAAGTAACTCTTTTACAGTATCTTTGGTTATTTTTTCGGAGTGAATCCAAGTTAACTCAACTTTGCAATTATTTGAAACTCCTGCATGAACAAATGCGTCATTTATAGATTTATAAGCGTCTTGAAGCTCAACATATTTACCTACTCCAGCAATTTTTACTGTTTTCGCAGGATTACTTAATTTATCCAAAAATTTCTTCCAACGCTCCAATTTTGGTTTTGGTTCTGATTTTATATCAATCCCCAATTGTTCTAATGCAATAACATCCAAACCTTCTTTTTGCATCAAAATTGGTACCTCATAAATTGAAGCTACATCAATTGATTCTATTATTGCCTTATATTGCAAATTACAAAATTGGGCAACTTTTTTGCGAAGGTCTTTTGAAAGCTCTCTTTCTGTTCTTAAAACGAGGATATTAGGTTGAATTCCATTTTCCAAAAGTAGTTTTACAGAGTGTTGTGTAGGCTTAGTTTTCAGCTCTTTGGCGGCCGCTAAATACGGAACAAGCGTAAGATGAATTACAATTGAATTATTTTCGCCCAAATCCCATTTTAACTGTCTAACTGCCTCAATATAAGGTAAAGACTCTATATCACCAACTGTTCCACCTATTTCGGTAATAACAAAATCTAACTTGTTTGTTATGGCAAGTCGTTTTATTCTGCTCTTTATCTCGTTGGTAATGTGAGGAATAATTTGAACTGTTTTGCCCAAGTATTCGCCTTTCCGCTCCTTATTAATAACCGACTGATAGATTTGACCTGTAGTTACATTATTAGCTTTTGAGGTATAAATATCCAAAAAACGTTCGTAATGACCTAAGTCTAAGTCTGTTTCAGCACCGTCTTCTGTAACAAAGCATTCGCCATGCTCATAAGGATTTAGCGTTCCTGGATCTATATTTAAGTATGGGTCAATTTTTTGAATAGACACCGAATAACCTCTTGCCTGTATGAGTTTTGCAAGCGAAGCCGAAATAATTCCTTTTCCCAGCGACGAGGCTACGCCACCAGTTATAAATATGTATTTTGTTGAGTGCATTTTTTTCAGTTATCAGTTTTCAGTTATCAGTAAACAGTTATCAGTAAACAGTTAGCAGTTATCAGTTATCAGTTATCAGTTATCAGTTATCAGTTAGCAGTTAGCAGTAAACAGTTAGCAGTAAACAGTTAGCAGTAAGAACAAATAATCAGGGCTTTGCCAAACTTTTTACTGATAACTGCTAACTGATAACTGTTTACTGTTTACTGATAACTGATAACTGATAACTGTTGATAATTGTTTATATTTTCTTGCTTGCTACTTCTAATGAGATAATATTCTTTTTAATATCTTCTGCTTCTTTTTTAGATTTTTCAATTTTTTTATTAAAATCATTTATCATGCTTTCTGCATTTTTAGATTTAGCAAAAAATCCCATATTATTTTCCCAAAGAATTATCTCATCATTAATTGTAGCTAAATTAGTTTTCAATTTTTCAATTTCCAAATTAATTTTAGTCTTTGCATTTGGAGCTTTGGTCATGTTATCCAAGCGAGACTCAAATTGCATTGCATTTCTCTTTTTAGAATTGATTTTAAAATGAGAGAATTTTTCGTCCACAACCGTCTGATAGCTTTTGTAAACCTCATCTTTATTTTTAAAAGGCACAAAACCAATCGTTGTCCACTCTTTTTGGAAGGCTTGTAACTCGTTAAAACTACCATCTTTAGAAGTATCTATTTCTTTAATTTTTAGAATTAACTCTTCTTTTAATTTAAGATTATCCTCTTCTTGCTTAATTCTGCCTGCAAAAAATTCTTTTTTCTTGTCAAAGAAAAAATTACAAGAATCACCAAAACGTTTTCTAAGAGTTTCAAAATCTTTTTTTGGCACATGCCCAATCGTTTTCCATTGTTTTTGAATATCTACAATTGCGATTGTTGATTTTCGCCAATCAGTACTATCTTTTATGTTTTCAACCTGTACGCAGAGATCTGTTTTTTTCTGTAAATTATTTTCAAGCTCCTCATTATAAGAACCATAAAATTCACGTTTTTTATTAAAAAAGCTATCACAAAGATTTCTAAAACGATGATAAATTTCGTTATTTTCTTTTCGTGGAGCAAAACCTATTAATTTCCAAATCTTCTGTAATTCAACAACTTCATTGGTCGTATCTTTCCATTCTTTGTGAGATACTATTTCCAAATTTGAAATTTCTTCCACTTTATCACAGATTAAAGTTTTAGCTTTTAAATTATTTTCTTGCTCAACTTTTAGTTCTTGAAAAAATTCGTGATGTCTTTTATTTATTTGAGCTGTAGCTTCTTTGAAACGTTCCCAAATCTCATCTCTTTTTTCTCGTGGAGCAGGTCCAGTTTCCTTCCACTTAATATGCAGTAATTGAAGGTCTTGGAATGCTTTTATTATTTTTTCGGCGAGCATAAGTTTTTCTGCTCGTTCGCAAAGTTCAATTTTTATTTCAAGATTTTTTCGCAAATCTAAATCTCTTAATTCTTGATTTATTTTCACAAAATCGTAGAATTTTTCGTTTGCAAAATTATATTTAGACCATAAATCTTTGGTCTCTTCTTGAGGAACTAATCCTACTTCTTTCCATTTTTGTTGTAACTCTTTAAAATCATCAAAAGTCTTATTCATAGTCTCTTGCGTATTAACAAGATTTTCTATCTGAGTAATTATTGATAATTTTTCTTGGAAATTAGCTTGTTTTTCCTCTTCTTTTTTTCTATTGTGTTCAGCTTTTAATTCCTGATATTTTTTATACGTTTCTTTAAATTTCTTTTCATCTTCACTTTGTTCTGGTTTAAATTCTTCGTCAGGATTAGCTTCTATAAATTTTTGTTTGTTTTTAAGAGTCTCTGCTTTATGTTTTTTATAAAAAACACTTTTAATAATTTCTACCTCATCTTTTATCGTCATTACTGGTTTTTTCAGAAGTTCCTCTAATTTGAGGATCAACTCATTCTTATCCAGTTCATTGTAATCTACCGAAACTTTTTCAACTTCAGTTTTCACCTCTTCTTTTGATTCTACAACTTCTTCTTTTTCAGTTTTTTCAACTTTTTTTTGTTCTACTACTACTTTTTCTTCTTCTTTTTTCACAATCTCTTTCAATTCTTTTGAAAGGTCTTTAAGTTCTTCAAGTTCTGTTTTTTCGGAGCTAACTTCTTTTTCTACAACTACTTGTTTTTCAGAAGTTTTTTCTTTTTCAGAACTATCGTCTTTGTTTGATTCTTGCTGTCTTTTTTTATATTTTTGTAAAATAAGGTCGGCAGCACTTAGTGGTTTTTTTTCAATAATTTCAGAACTTTTTTGTTGTTCGTTCTCAGAGCTTTTTAAATTTGTTGTTTCCATGATAATTAATTGTGAGTGTGTTAGTTAAAATATGTTGTTACTTATAAAATCGTTGAATAAAATAATATCTTTATATTTGTTTTTTCTAATAGTATTATATAATGGTTTGTCTCTTGTTATCTATTTTATGCCAAGTTCAATAGATAAAGCAACATAGGTTATGTCTTTTAAATCTACATTTTTACACAAATTATATGCGTATTGACGATTTTCATTACTGATTACAATACTTGGTAAAACTGTTAATTTACTAAAAATAAATTTTGAATATTCTCTTATTTGTTTGTTGTCAAGTCTTGATTTTTGAAAAATCATACTTTTGCAATTCAACAAAGGCAAAATCTGGAATATAAAACGAATAATGACTAAATAAAGATTTGTATAATACTTTGCCACTCAACAAACTACTAAAAAGAATATTAAAATCAATAACGTAATTCATTTCAATCTGTTTTTATATTTTTCAAAAAATCGCCTTTATAGATGTCCCAAGCATTTTCTCTTGCTTTTTCAAGTAAAGAATAGTTATCTACAGAACTTTCTGCTATTGATTTATCTATTCCTTGTTTTATTTGTTCAATATATAAAAATTGAATTTGTTGTTCCAAAAAAGTTTGTATGTAATTAATACCGAGAGTATTAATTATTTCTTTTTTTATAGAAATTCCTATTTTATCTGTATTACTGTCCTTTTTCATAAAATCATGTTCGGATATCTGAATTCTCACATTTGCATTTTCCACATCTCTAAATTTTTGAGGAATTTTAATTATTCCGTTCTCTATTTTTGAACTAAATTCTATTGTTTCCATGATAATTAATTGTGAGTGTGTTAGTTAAAATATGTTGTTACTAATTTATTGATAGCGTAAATTAATGGTAACTAAATGTAACTCCAAGCTCCAGCTTGGAGAAACGTAGAATTGGCTACATAGATAATATATTAATAATTAAATCTTTAGTAAAACATCGTCATCCTCCAAGCTGGAGCTTGAAGTTACATTTTTATCTAAAAATTAGTTAAGTCACCATTAATTTACGCCATCAATTTATTAATTTGTATTTTTCAAATAACTTCAAAAGAAAGAGTTTTATTAAATCCCTCTTTATAAAATATATTTTTATTTACAATAAGTAGTTTGTTGCTATCAATTAGCCATTTCAATTTTGTTTTAAGTTTTCTTGCATATAAACTGTGCAAAATATTGATTCTTTTGTTATCTATATCTTGAGTATTTATTTCAATCCAACATATAATTTGTATTCTGTTGTCTTTTTCATAAAATAAATTTACTATATTTTGCCATAATTTATTATCTATCTTACAATTGTATTTTCCTCCAATTATAGATATTAAACTGTCTTTAACTTTATTTGCAATATCAGTTGTAACGCATTCAATTTTTTTTTGTTCAATATCCTCTGTTTGTCTATTATTTTTAATTTCTATCAAATATATATTATCGTTCAAAATGCCAACAAAATCAACTGCCTTTGCTCCTCTTATCGAAACAAGATTTCCTTTTTTATCTTTTTCTTTACAATTTCCAATCTTTTCAATTGCCTTATATAAAGGATGTTTATCAAACATAACATACTCCCCTTTTTCTTGATAATCAGGCAGTAACCATTTTTTATCATCAAATTGAAATTTTAAACCTCCCTCTGTATATTCTTTCATTTTAATTTATTTTTGAGATAGGATAGAAAATTCTAATTCTGTATCATGTAAATTTGCAAATTCGTCTAAAATTAGATTATTTGTTATTCCAGTTAGAGTATTTTCAGTTTCTATTTCTGTCTCATCTTGCTCGTTTTTGTGCAAGGCAAAAAATTTCATATCAGGAATTTGCTTTTTTTGTTTTACAAGAGTATTTTTATATTCGCCGTAAAGCGAAATTAGTTCAGATAAAAGGTGGTTATGTGTTGCGATAAAAATTTGAACACCAGCATTTGCCAACTCAATAAGAATATTTACAAGTTTTTTTATCGCCGTTGGGTTCAAATTATTATCTGGTTCATCAAGAAAAAGAACTGAATTTTCATGAATTTCGCCATTTTTAATTAAAACATAAAGCATTCCGAGTTGTTTTACTCCTTCGGCAGTCATGCTCATATTAAATTCTTGCCCATCATTATTTATATAGATAAAGTCTTTTTGATTGTCATCATATTCTATTTTTCCTTCAATTATTTTAGAAATTTTATTGCTAATATTTTCAAAATTGTTATCTATTAAATCCGCACGTCTAATAGAGTCGTGCAAATCATAGAAAGTATCATCAAAACCAGTTACTCGTTTTCGTGTTTCTTGCAAAACTTTGTGCAAACTTAATATTTCTTTTGAAGGAATAAAAACCACACTTGGTAAATTAACTTCCTTGTTCTCAAATATATCTGTTTCTTTTGTGTTAAATTCGTTAAAATCTGTTTTTGCCGATGATTTAAAACTAAATTTTATTTTTTCAGCAGTTTTATCAAAATTAATTTCTGTTTCGGATATTAGAGCTTCTTCTGTTTTGTAATTTACAATTGTTCCGATACCTTTATTTTCAGGAAATACTTTTAATAATTTTAATCTTAATTGCTCTCTAAAATTTAGTGGATACATTCTACTTTCCAAATTAAACCCTTGAACTGCTTTTATTTGTGCGTATAAAAATTTTAGTAATGTTGTTTTTCCTATATTATTATTTCCTATAAATAAATTTATGCCAGATGAAAATTCTTCTTCTGTTTTAGCAAAATTTATAAAATTAGATATTTTTAGATTAGATATTTTTAATTCAGTAAATTTAGATTTTTGTTTATTAATGATGCCAGTATTTTCGAGCGTTCTTAACTCTGTTAGTTCTTTAATAAAATTTTCATTTAAAAATTCTTCAATATTTTCATGCCAATCGTTATAAAAAGATTTCAAATTTTCATATACCAAATCTACTTCGTCTTCAGCTATTTTGTCATAACTAATCTCATTTTTTATTTGCAAACTTATTCTTGGAAATCTATCCCAACTATCTAATTTATAATTTTTCCTTTTTTTCTCATTATCAAAATATTTATCTATAAATTTATCATAGTAATGTCTACCTTTTTTTTTACCCTGACCGAATCTAATATTTAATATTAAACCAGACCTTTTTCCTTGTTTTCCACGTCTTGCTATTTCAAAACTGAACCTGAAACCAAATAATTCAGGAGAAGTAAATATTCCCTGAGTTATTTCTATTGGATACCATTTTCTTATGGTTTTGAGTTCTATATTTTTATTATATGATAAATTATCTCCCCAATAATGTTTTGCCAATGGATGATTTTCTTCTTTTAATTTAATAAAAACTTCGTTCGCTATTTTTCTTATCGGTTCACTTTCTGCTCCTCTAATAACTCTAATAATTACAGGATTTTGTATTTTAGTCTCCATATTCTTTGTCTTAATTCTATTTTCAGATAATCAATCTGCAAAAATAATATTTTGTTGTTGCTTCCCAAAAAAAAAGAAGTTTTATTATTTTAATTATTTTAACTTTTTATTGACAAGAATTTAAAACTTATTCTTTTAGTCTGATTATCAGAAGCTATATGTTAGTCAAGGGGTGACTTAAAGTCACCCTTTGACT
>JAOZQN010000770.1 GCA_029932195.1 Bacteroidales bacterium
CTTACTTATAGCAAATTACAACACAGAAGCCTTATTCCGTTCAAATACTAATTATAACCTAAAAATCTAAAATGAAAATCATTTTAGATTTTTGAGAATAACAATAAAGACCTTGTAGTCAAGGTCTTTATTGTCTATTAATTATTCAGCTTCTACTTTGGTAAATTCAGTAAAACTTTGTCCGAGAGTTCGTCCAAGTAAGTTTGGTGTGTAACATTTATCTTTATAATCGCTTGCAGGAAGTCTTTCGCCAGCTTTATCAAAATAAATAAACTGATTAATACCAGCTTCTGTTCCATCGTATCTTCCGTTTGGAGAGAATACAACAAAATCTTTGGTTTCACCTTCGTATTCGCCCATTTTTTCGAGACCAACTATTGTGAGTAATCTTTCGCCAGCAGCATTCCAAACAATTGTTTGATTATCTTGAGCCGAACTTAAAAGATATTTTCCGTCTGGAGTATAAGCAATACCTTTACAAGATGCAAGATGACCTTTAAGCGTTTGTGTTTGAGTATTTAGTGCTATGTCATAAACTTTAACAGTCCAGTCGCCACAGGCTATTGCTACAGTGTTTTTGTCTTTGTTAAGAACAGCATTTTGTGGAGCAATATCTTTTGCAAGAAAAGTATTTTCACCTGTAAGAATATCATTAATCATAAAATCGCCATAAGCATCTGCACGTCCTGCAATATATTTTCCATCGGCAGTTATGTCAAGAAAAACGATGTCGTCCATGTCTTCTCTTTCATAAGTAGCAACTTCTTTTCCCGAAGGAATTTCAAAAACTTTACAGAAATCCATAGTTAGTAATACATAATATTTGTCGTCTGGAGTTAGTCCTGCAAAATAAAGATATGCCGAAGTTGAGATAAGTTCAACTTTTAAATCACCAGTTGTAGCATCAAAAATTGCATACGAACCAGAGTTATTTACATCATTAGCAATAAGTAACGCTCCATCGCTTGTGATACTGAATGGGTCTGTAACTTTGTCTTCCATTTTGCTTTTAGAATTTCCAGTAGTTAAGTCGTAGAAATAACCGTCGCCAAGTAATTCTTCCGAAAAAATTACATCTTGAGTTCCCAAAAAGCTAAAAAGTCCTACATTTCCACCAGAAGTTCCATAAGCAGAAAAACTAGAGGAAGTATCAACAGCATAGCTCAAAATATCAGGACCACCTGAACCAGATTTATGACTGTTTGCTGTTACAATAAATTTCCCACTTGGGCTTACAGCAATGTGCGAAACATAACGAGTATCTTGTCCGAATTGTCCAATTACTGTTCCTGCACTAATATCAGTAATATTTACTCCGTCGCTACCTGCAGTTGCAATAATATCGCCGTTTACAGACATTGACCAGTCATAATTTTTAATAGATTTCATTTCTGCTCCTGTTTCAGCATTATTCAAAGTAAGTTTTGAATATTGACGAATTAATAAATCTTCACCTTTGAAAAAAAGTTGATCTGCACCAATCTCTTCAAGTGTATTTAATTTTTTCATTTTGGCTAAATCCCAAACTTCAACAAATTTTAAATCTTTAACACTGAAAGCAAATTTATCAGAAGTTTCGTTAAAAGCAATTGCTTTTACTTCTTCTTTCGCTACAATTTTTTTGGTAAGCTTGCCAGATTCAATATCCCAAATACAAGCTGTGCTATCATAAGATGCCGAGCCAAGAACTTTACCATCAGGGCTAAAAGCCAAATCATACATTGAGCTTGTGTGTCCTTCAAAAGTTTTGGTAACATTTCCAGAAGCAATTTCAATAACCGAAATAATATAATCTTTTCCTGCTACGGCAATAAATTTGTCGTCGCTACTAACAGCAAGATGTTTTCCGCTGTATCCTTTTACTTCAATAGATTTTAATTTTGTTCCGTTTTCAATATCAAAAACATCTACAACATAGTTGCTTGAACCTGCTATAAGTTGCTTTCCATCAGAAGTATATTGCAACGAGATATAATTTCCTCTTGCTTCGCTGTCTGTTGGACGGAACGAACTAACTTGGTGTTTTGTTTTGTAATTCCAAATTATGATTGTTCCATCATAAGCCGACGAGGCACAAGTTTCTCCATCAGGACTAATAGCTACTCCGCTCATATTCCAATAATGACCGAGTTCTACTCCAATTGTTGCATCAATTTCTGGTGCAAGCAATACTTCTGCTGCTTTTTCTCCTCCACACGATGCAAGCACTAATGATAGTGCAAACACAAATAATACGTTTGTTAACTTTCTCATGTAATCTAGTTTTTATGGTTAATAATAATAGGTATTTAGTTTTAAGTGTGAGTCCCTTCCGACAAGCATCTTTTTGCCAAACTCGGCGTTGGATACAAGTTTTAAAATCCTCATTTACAACGAGTAAACTCCGTTTCTAAAACTTGTATCCGCCTTGATTTTGGCAAAAATACACTTGTCGGAATGGACTCAGTGTTTAGTTTTTAATTAACTTTCGCCCGAAAATAAACAAATTATAAAATAAAAAAGCATCATTTCTATTTTATAACCACCTGAAGTTTCGGAGTTTATAATTAATTGATTATTACGTATATAATGTTTTTGC
>JAOZQN010000771.1 GCA_029932195.1 Bacteroidales bacterium
TTTTATTATCACCGATTTAGAAAGTCAGAAACTTCAGTTATTAATTTTAATTTGCCTAAGTGTTTGGGTTTCCACATTAATTGATTTTCCTTCAAAATGATATGGAACTTCTCCCATTTCGTTGGACAGTTTTTTCAAAAAGTTAGTTGATTATTATTGATTTTAAAATTTCATTTTCTTAATAATTTTTTATTTCAGTAATATCACCATTTGAATATGTTGTATATTTTCTTATAATAATGCCATTATCGTAGTATGTCCTAATTTCTTTTTCATAATAATATGAAGAATAATAAAAAACATCTTGACATTCTCCTATCGGATAATAGGTCTCTGATTCTATTGAGAGAATTAGTTTTCCTTCAAAATAATAATCTTCAGAACTTGAGCTTCCACCCTCACCTCCATATTCGGAAGAATAATAAATACGATTATTGTCTTTGTCGAGATATTCTTCGATAGAAGAATAGCCTTCGCCTTCGCTTTGCGATTCACAATCTCCTTTTTTATACAGACCATTTTTTATATCCGTGCTTATCTTGTTTGCAAGAATATCATTTTTTTCAACTATTTTATTAATCTCCGTAGCCTGTAAAGCTATAGCATTATAAAATAATGAGTAATAAATTCTTGATTGATAGTGTTCTCCATCTTCGGGAGCATACATTGCATCGCATAATAGTTGTTTTTCGCCAGAATTATTCAGATGTCTGATTATTTTACCATGTTCAAAATAAAATCTCTCAGTAATTGTTTCATCGCCTTGCTTATTTGATTTTAATATGAAAAAAGGACCATATTCATTCAGTTCGTTTTTATAATAATATTCATAAGTAATACCTTCTTTAAGAATGATTGTTAATTTGTCAGATGTTTTTACACCACTCGTATTCTCATCAATAGTTGTATTTTCAGTTTCATATTTATTCAAATTAGCAACAATTTCATTATAGGCTTCTCTTATTTTTAAAATCTTCTCTTCTTCCGTTTCTACATAAAAATTCAGATAGTCGGAATTTCCATAATAAGAACCATCTATGTCAAAATAACCAACATTAACTGTTTTGTATCTTTTGTTCTCAAATTGAAGGTTCATTAAAGTATAATAATATCCAGAAATATTATCTCTTTTAATTTCTGCATATTTTATTTCGGTTAATTCCTCTCCTTTTGAGTTCACTAAACCATAATAATTATTAAAATTTACTATTGAAATTCCATTAACATCAAAAGGCGACATATAATGATAATTAAATGGAACAACCATTTTTCCTTGCTCGTTTATTGCACCAATGCGTGAGTTTTGCCCTACAATAGATAGCCCATTAATAAAAGAACCAAATATAATATTATTGGAATGACAGCCTTGATAATCAATTGCATCATAAATACATTCACTAATAATTTTTCCTTCGGTAGTTACAAAACCATATTTTCCACCTTTATAAACTCTAAAAAAATTATTCCGAGCATCTTCAATTTTATCATATCCAAAAGAAATAATAGTTTCTCCTTTTGAATTTATCACACCAAATTTATAATTTTTTTTTACTTTTGCAACCCCATTCCGAAATGCAAATGCATCGTTATAAATAAAGGGCAAAATAGTGTCGCCTTGTAAATTAACAAACCCCCACTTATCACCTTTAACAGCTAATAGATTAGTATTCCCTTTTTTAATATTACGATAAACAAAATCAATTAATGTATCGTTACTATATGAAAGTAAACCGTATAGATTATCTTTTTTAGCAATAATTCCCTTCTCATTTACAGCAATTAATTCATCGTATATTTGAGGAATTATTTCTTCTCCTTTGTTATTAAACAAACCACAATACATTTCATTATATTTTGGTTTTCTGATAATAATAAAAGTTTCATTCCCGGCATATATAATATCGTTATGCAAACATTCAATTAATTCATTTCCAGTCTTATCTATAACTCCTTTTTTATATTTTCTTTTCACAATTGCATATCCGTCCATAAAATGAAATATACTACTATAGATAGGTGAAATTATTTGCTTTCCAGTTTTATCCATTGTCCCCCATTGATTATTCTGTAAAACATAGATATATCCCTCATCATCAATAAAATAATTCTCAAACAAAAAAGGCGTAACAGTATTTCCACTTGAATCAATAAAACCCCAGTATCTGTCTCGCTTTGCCGGAGCAACTCCATTTTTAAAATTTCTGGCATCAGAATATAAAAAATCAATTTTTAGAACTCCAGTAGTATCTATATAGCCATATTTTTTTCCTTTTTCAACCCAAGCCATTCCTTCCGAGAAAAAACCACAAGAATTATATTCACATTTAATAATAATATCTTTTTCTTTGTCAGCATATCCCCATAATCCATCTGAATAATAAGGCATTATGTCCGACACTAAATATTCTTTTTTTAATTTTTCTTCTTCACCTTCATAAATAATTAAGTTGAATGTATCTGTTAGTTCTGTTGAAGCTTCATTATTCTTAGAGCTGCGATTACAACTAATGAATGTACTACAGACCTCAAAAATTTCACTAGTCAAACTGGACATTTTAGTTATTTCATATT
>JAOZQN010000174.1 GCA_029932195.1 Bacteroidales bacterium
AATAATTTTCCTAATTTTTAGAGAAAATAAAAATCATCATGTAGAGTACAAAATTTTATAAAAGGTCGTTTCTCTTCAGAAAAACGACCTTTTTTTGAAAATCTTTAATTTATTATAATAAAAAGTATTATATTTGTCTTTTAATATTCTTAATCTATAAAACAATGGAAACAACACTAAAAGGCAGTTACAATTTTTCGGATATAAATTATAAAATATTACGAAAGATAACAAATATTAAATTAGAAGATAGAAATAATAAATTTGATGAGTGGTTTAATTATCCCTACAAATTAACAAAAGAAGAAGAAATTTTTTTACAAACATTGATAAATAAAGAACAAAAATATTTTCAATATTATAATGAAGAAAAACAAAAAGCAAAATTTATTATTCCCTTATTAAATAAAATAGATTTTGTAACGGAAAAATATAATGATTGGTATGATTATTCCATATCTGGTATAGTAAACGGTTACAAACTGTCTGGACACACAGACTTTATGGTTGCCAGTGGAAAAATAGAACCAGAAAAACCATACTTTTTTATACAAGAATTTAAAAAATCCAAAACAAATTCTGACCCAGATTTTCAGGTATTAGCAGAAATGGCAGTAGCTATAGAAATAAATAAAACAAATACTTTGCGTGGAGTTTACAATATTGGGCAAAATTGGCGATTTATTATATTTGAAAAAACTACCGAAGGAAAATATCAATACTACGAATCGGAAGGTTTTGATTGTTTGAAAATAAATGATTTAAAACAGATTTACATAAACCTTCAAGCTGTAAAACACGATATAAAAATACGAACCCAAAATCTATAAAACAATGGAAACAACACTCAAAGGTAGTTATAATTTTTCGGATGTTACGTATAAAATACTACGAAAAATTACTAACATAACACTTAAAAGACGTGAAAATAAATTTGATGAATGGTTTAACTATCCATACAAATTAAAAAAAGAAGAGGAAGATTTTTTGGAACATTTAATAGACAAGGAATCATTATATTTTCAATTCTATAAGGAAGAAATGCAAAAAGCAAAATTTATTTTTCCATTATTATACAAAATAAATTTTACACATAACAATTTTAAAGACTGGTATGAATATGGTATATCTGCAACAGTAAATGGCTATAAATTATCTGGACGCACAGATTTTATGGTTGCAAGTGGAACCATAGAGCCCGAAAATCCATACTTTTTTATACAAGAGTTTAAACCTTCTATTTCTAATAAAAGACCAGATTTTCAATTATTGGCAGAAATGGCAGTAGCAATGGAAATAAATAAATCAAATATTTTACGAGGAGTTTATAATGTAGGAAAACTATGGTCTTTTATTATATTTGAAAAAACTACCGAAGGAAAATATCAATACTACGAATCCGAAGGTTTTGATTGTTTGAAAATAAATGATTTAAAACAGATTTACATAAATCTTCAAGCGGTAAAATTTGAATATTGCAAGTAAATTACTTTTAACTTTAAAACTTTTAACTTGTTACTTAATTAAAAACTCAATACTAAAAACTCAATACTTTTAATGGAACTTCTTACTATAATAACAATATTAATTGTTCTCTCAGCCATTTTTGGTTTTATAAATATTAAATTTTTGAAACTGCCAAGCACCATCGGCTTATTGGTTATTTCCATCTTTTTTACTGCAGGTTTTCTAATTGTAGGTAGCTTTAATGAAAAAATATCAGAGTTTAGTCAAAATTTTGTAACAAGCATAGATTTTAAAACTATTTTACTTGATATAATGTTGAGTTTCTTGCTTTTTGCAGGAGCCTTGCATATCAATATGGACAAGCTCAAGAAACAAAGCGGACCTATAATAATATTTTCTACAATTGGTGTTATATTATCCACATTTATTGTTGGAACACTTTTTTATTATGTGCTAATGCTTATTGGTTTACCAATAGATTATATTTACGCACTACTTTTTGGAGCAATAATTTCTCCCACCGACCCAATTGCTGTTCTTGGAATTTTGAAAGAAGCAAAAGCACCTAAAAAATTAGAAATTAAAATAGTAGGAGAATCTCTTTTTAATGATGGAGTTGCACTCGTAGTTTTTATCACAATTTTTGGAATTGCAAAAGCAGGAATACACGAAACTACTGTTAGCCATATTGCTACCCTGTTTGCCAAAGAAGTTATTGGAGGAATTGTTCTTGGTATTGTTATCGGATATTTAGTTTACTTAATGCTCAAAAGCATAGACCATTACGAAACCGAGATAATTATTACACTTGCAATGGTAATGGGAACATATTGGCTTGCTCACACATTACATTTCTCTGGACCATTGGCAGTTGTTGTTGGTGGCTTATTTATTGGAAATAAAGCCCGAAAATCAGCACTTTCCGACGAAACAGAACGCTACCTTGATAAATTTTGGGAAATAATAGATGTAATATTAAATGCAGTTTTATTTGTATTAATTGGCTTAGAACTAATGATTCTTACTTTTGATGGAAAATACATTATTGCAGGACTTATTGCAATTCCTATCGTGCTAATAGCTCGTTTTGCTGTTCTTTCGCTTCCAATAAAATTCTTTAAAAAGAGATTAGACTTAGTTCCAAAAACCAGTCTATTAATGACTTGGGGAGGTTTGCGAGGAGGAATTTCTATTGCATTAGCATTAAACCTCACACAAAGTATGCAACACGACCTTATTCTTACTGTAACATATATTGTTGTTATATTCTCTATTGTATTTCAAGGTCTTACCTTAAAACCAATGATAAAAAAGTTTATAAAATAAATCAACTAAAATATAATTGTCCTGAAAAATCGGGAAAATTTTTCTTGTAATTATTAACAGTTTGATTATCAGACAAAAATAGGGTCAACTCTATTTTATTTAATATCCTATTAATCAATAAATTAATATTTGTTTAAAAAGTTTTCCCGACTTTTCAGAATTGTCTTAATGTTAAGATTCAATAAATAAAACTTGTGAACGTCTTTTCGCCATCCAAGTCCCGACTTCCCAAGTCCTAATTTTTAGTTTGCCTTTGGTAAATTAAAAATTAGGGCTTGGGAACGTCTAAAAAAGGAAGTGGTTTTTATTTCTGGTTTCCTAATTCTAATACCTTAGGGCTGGAGTGGGTTTATCAATGGATTATTTACAGAGTGAATTTATTTAAAGTCCAAATTTACTAAATAATTGTCCTTTTATTACATTTTTGGAGGCACTAATATCTCCCGAACTCAAATAACTTTCGTGATTATCCACAATTTTATTAAGCCTATAACGATAATTTACCATTATCCCAAATGACTGGTTCATACCTTTTTCTGATACATCTCCGAGCCAATTTAGCTGTCCTATTTCTGCCCCGTTAGACAAATGAAAATTTGCAACAGGGTCGTAAGCATTTATTTTACCACTTCTTTTTTCCTCGCTCAAATAATGCAAACATATTTTTAACAATGGAATTTTTAAAGCTTTTTCTGTTTCTTTATTTTTATACCAATTTCTATCGCTAAGTATCTCTAAAATAGCTTTATTAGTATCTGTATTTTCTGCAATTTTATTAATAGAACTAATATCCAATTTTTTGCAAAAGTTATCACCGCCATTTTCAAGATAATTAGGCAACCATTTTGCAAATAATGGGATAGGTGAAAGTGTTGCAAAGTTCTTAATATTAGGCAATTCGTCCGAAATTTCTTTAACAACTCTTTTGATAAGAAAATTACCAAAACTTATACCTCGCAACCCCTTCTGAGTGCTTGATATTGAGTAAAATATAGCAGTATTTGCCTTATATTTGTTCTCCTCTTTTAAATCCAACTCTATAACTTTTTGAATATTATCTGCCAGTCCTCTAACAAGTGCAACTTCTACAAAAATAATTGGGTCTTCGGGCATTGTTGGGTGAAAAAAGCCAAACATTTTATGGTCGGAAAACAATCTGTGTTTCAGATGTTTCCACGATTTTATTTTGTGAACAGCTTCATATTTTATCAATCTTTCCAATATTGATGCAGGAGAACTCCAATTTATCTCTTTGAGTTTTAAAAGATTAACATCAAAATATGTTTTTAATATTGATTTTATATCATTGTCCAATTTTTTTAATCTTGGAACTTCCTTTTGATATTTGAGCAAAACTTCTCTCATATCTTTTAAGAAGATAAATCCATTTGGTAAAGCTGATAACTGTCTCAAAAACAGTATTCTTGGCGGAACAAGAGCTTTTGATAATTCTATTTCGGCTTTAATTCGTTTGTCGTCATCTTTTTCTAATGTTCTTAATTTCTCAATTTTATTCTCTAATATTTTTATATCAATATCAAATTCACAAGCCAATGTTTCCAAAAAAACTTTTTTGCCTTGTGGCGAAGAATTTAAGTATATCATTGCCAGGTGAATAACTTTTGCTTGACGCGAAATTTCTCCACCAGTATTTTCCATACACAAATTTATTTGCTCAATTAAAAGCAATTTATCTTTTTCTGGAATATCTGGTTTTATTTTGGGCGGAGCATTTCCCGAATCATACCACGCATTAATTATTTTATTAACCGTTCTTTTGCTTATCCCGCTTACAGAAGCGTCTATTTTATCCTTAAACTTATAAATATCTCTCATAAAAATAGTTTTTGAGTTTTTAATTGTATGTTTTAAGTTTTTAAAAACGTGAAAAAAAATTACGTTTTTTTGATGTTCGTAAATTAAGTATAAAAGTATGGCACTACTAAAAACTCAAAAATCAAGGCTTTCAAAATTCTTAAAGTTTGAGTTTACTCCTGTAAATGAGTGTTTTAATGATTTTGTATAACATGCCGTTAGGCACTTGGTTTTTTTAGAGTGCCCAGTAATCTTTTTTTTAATAGAGGTCTTTCCAATTAGAATTTAAAATCATTATTGATTATTAGATAGTTGCAAGTCTGTAGTTTTCGTTAAATTTGTTAGAGCCTATAAGTTCTTTTTTTAGCAAAAGCTTCTATTAAATTCTAAAGGGCTTAACAAAAAACACCTGTATTGATTATCACTAATTTACATATTTTTTAATTAGAAAGATGTCTAATTACAGAAATTGACCTTTAGGTCTGTATGTATATTCGATAATTAGTAGGAATTTCTAAAATACTAAATACGAATTTCCACCAAAAAAACTCAACGTTTTCTGCTAACGATTTTTGTTTAATTTCAGGAACTTTTTTTAATTCGTCTATGATTGTTTTTTTTAACGTTTTTTGTAAAAAAAGCTCTGTATTATAGTCTAAATCAAAAATTTCGCTACTAATTAATGTTTTTTTGTTTGCGAATACATAATATTTTTGATAAAATGTTTGTAACTTTGTCAAAATTTTATCTCTGTCTTTTTTTGATAGTCATTAATAAGTAATGCTATGTTGCTAAACTATTAAAATTTAAGTTGATTATCAAACAAATGTAACCAAAATATTAATACAAGTATTTTAGAATAGCATTACATATTTATCATTATCAAAACTTTAACCATAAAAGCATTAAAAGAAAGATAAAACTTTTATGCCCTTTTATTTCTTTTATGGTAACAAAAAACATTGATAGTCAATTATTTTAGAATAGCATTACATATTTATCATTATCCTTTTTTTTTAATGGAATAGCTATTTGAAGTAAAAATTCTTTCCACTTATTTATTTCGTCTTCAATGGTGATGTTTTACTAATATTTTAAAAATTAGGATATTATAAGAATTTTTATGTCGCCGATTCTCCGAAATATCCAAGCTGGAGCTTGGATTTACACTTAAAGGTACCATTAATTTACGCCATCAAATCTTTAATTTATTATCCATGTCGCTCATTAACAGCAGTATGGAGTTTGCTAAAACTTTTTACTTATATTTCACTTTTCAGTTGTTTTATTTTTTCGGCACATATTTTTTCTGTCAGTATTTTGAGTTTTTCAATACGTTCCGATAAATATTCCAACTCTTCTTTTTTTACGCTGTATTCCATTTTGTAACGGGCATCAATGTATGCTTTTTTCAAAAGTATAAATAAGCGTTCCTGTTTTTCTGTTTTTCGAGGAAAAACTGTTTTTAGCCGTGCATCCAATTTAGATACCATAATGTCTAATTCTTCCAAATCATGTATTTTGGGTTTATAATCTGTTAGTACTAAAAGGATTGTCATAAAATAGCGTTCTGTTGCTTGATGTAATTCAAATGCTGCTTTATTCAGATAAACTTGCCCTTTGTTTCTTTTTTGAAAATTAGCTTCGTAATCCTCAAAGAAAACACTTGCATTTTCAAACCATTGCTTAAAATACAGTTCTGCTTTATTTATTCTGGCTTTTACAGAAAGCGATTTGGGTTTTGACAAAACATATTTTCGACTATGGTAAAGCCGTCTTCCTTCTTTTAAAATATCTGTAAAAAAATAATTTCCATTTTCTATTTCTGAATTGAGGTAATCAATTCCGTGATAAATTACGTTTACAAGCATTTCAATTCCAGTGTTTCTTGTAATTTTTCGTTTTAATTTACTTGCAAATCTATTGTTATGATGTGCCTTGGTTTCGTTGTCAACCACAATCAACAGGTCGTAATCGCTTTTGTATTCGTAGGTTGTACCGTTTTCCACGTATTTGTCTTCCACCCAATCGCCACGGGCGTAGCTACCAAACAGAATTATCATTTCTGTTGTAATATGTTTGGTTAAAAATACCACGATTTCCTGTAATTCCTGTTGCTTTTCTTTCGGGAGATGTTTTATTGAACGTTTCACTTTGTATTATGTTTTAAGTTTTTAAAAACGTGAATAAAATTCACATTTTTTCATTTTTACAAAAGTAGTTAAAACCCTTGAGTATCTGGGATATTGTAACGTTTTTTTATTTTGTAAAAGTTGAGGTTTTATACGATTGGTAACAGTTTATTTTTCTGTAATTTACAATATGCTGAATATCAGCAATTTGAGAATGTATGAAAAGTAAAAATGAAGAAAAAAAATTACTGATTATCAGCTAGTTAGAGCTTAGATGTTTGTTTTTTTGCTGTTTTTACAATTTTTACGTTTTTTTGATGTTCGTAAATTAAGTATAAAAGTAATCTTTTTTTTAATTCCAGAAATTGACCTTTAGGTCAGTATGTTTTTTAGTTTTTATTGTTATTTTTTACAAATATACAATTTTTTAAAAAAAATAGACTTTTATCTTCAAAAATAACTATTTTTAAGCAAAAAAAGTAATATTCACTTTACAAAACATAAAAGGTAAAAAAATATTTTTTTTAAAATACTAATATATTATCAGTTATAAGAGTTTTCCAATTTTTATCAACATAACATAAAAAATACGTTTTTTTTATTAATTTTGAAATCCAGAAAAATCAAAATTGTTGTGTAGCTAAATTCTGAAAATAAAAACAATCATAACAGTTTTACAATCCTACAATTAAATAAATATACCAACATAAATGCACAAGTTCACACACTTACACGTTCACTCTCAGTATTCGGTTCTCGATGGAGCCACAACTATAAAAGGTCTTGTATCAAAAGCTAAGGAAGACGGCATGACAGCCGTTGCACTTACCGAACACGGTAATATGTTTGGTATCAAGGATTTTCATAATACTGCAACAGCAAATGGCATAAAGCCAATTGTTGGTTGCGAAGCCTACGTTGCCCGCCGAACAAGGCACAACAAAGAATCATCTGTAAAAGAAGACCGTAGCGGAGACCACCTTATTATGTTGGCAAAAAATAAAACGGGCTATCATAATTTGATGAAACTCGTCTCTTTGGGATACACCGAAGGTTTTTATTATAAACCAAGAATTGATAAGGAACTTATAAAAAAACATAGCGAAGGAATAATTGTTTCGTCGGCATGTATTGGTGGCGAAGTGCCTCGTGCAATTTTACGTGGTGATATTGAGGCTGCCGAAAAAGCGGCTCTTTGGTATAAAGATGTTTTTGGCGACGATTTTTACTTAGAAATGACCCGTCTGAAAACAGGAGACCCTGTGCGAGATGCCGATGTTTACGACAAACAAGAAAAAGCAAATAAAGAAATTGTAAAATTATCAGCAAAACTTGGCATAAAATATATTGCAACAAATGATATTCATTTTTTGAATAAAGAAGATTACGATGCACACGATATTTTAATTTGTTTAAATACCGGAAAAGATAGAGAAGACCCTAAACGTATGAAATACACAGGGCAAGAATATTTTAAAACGCAAAAAGAAATGAATTATCTTTTTGCAGATTATCCAGAAGCAATAAAAAATACTCAAGAAATTGTTGATAAAATAGAAGAGTATGTTATTAATAGCAAGCCAATTATGCCTGTTTTTGAACTTCCAGATGGCTTTGCAAATTCCGATGATTATTTGAGGCATATTACTTATGAAGGAGCAGACAGACGCTGGTCGGAAATAACAGACGAAATAAGAGAACGTATTGATTTTGAATTAGCTACTGTTGCTAAAATGGGTTTCCCCGATTATTTTCTAATTGTATGGGATTTAATAAAAGCAGGACGAGAGATGGGTGTTTCGGTAGGACCAGGTCGTGGTTCTGCAGCAGGTTCGGTGGTTGCTTATTGTCTAAAAATAACCGATATAGACCCACTAAAATACGACTTACTATTTGAGAGATTTTTGAACCCAGACCGTATATCAATGCCCGATATTGATATTGATTTTGATGATGATGGCAGAGAGAAGGTTTTAAATTGGGTAATAGAAAAATATGGTGCAAAAAGAGTTGCAAATATCATAACTTTTGGCTCTATGGCTCCTAAAATGGCTATAAAAGACGTAGCAAGGGTAGAAAAATTGCCACTTTCGGAAGCTAACAGGCTAGCAAAAATGGTTCCCGAAAAACCAGGAACTACTTTTGTTAAAGCATACAAAGAATCGCCAGAATTATTAAAAGAAAGAAAAGAAGGCACAGCAGAAGTAATTAAAACACTGGAATTTGCAGAGTCGTTGGAAGGCACAATTAGAAACGTGGGAGTTCATGCTTGCGGAATTATTATTGGGCGAGACGACTTGGAAAATTTTGTGCCACTAACAACTGCCAAAGATTCTAACCTAAAAGTTACTCAATACGATGGCTCACATGTGGAAGATATTGGGCTTCTAAAAATGGACTTTCTGGGACTAAAAACTTTATCAATAATTAAAGATGCCGTAGAAAATGTGTATCTTTCCAAAGGTATAAAAATTGATATTGATGCTATTCCTTTAGATGATAAAAAAACTTTTGAACTTTTTGGAAATGGAGAAACAACAGGCTGTTTTCAGTTTGAGTCCGACGGTATGAAAAAGCATCTTAAATCTCTCAAACCCAATCAGTTTGAAGACTTGATTGCAATGAATGCCCTTTACAGACCAGGACCATTGGAGTATATTCCAAGTTTTATTGCACGAAAAAACGGCAAGGAAAAAATTGCCTATGATTTGCCCGCCGTAGAGGAGTTTCTTGCTGAAACTTACGGTATTACAGTTTATCAGGAGCAAGTTATGTTACTCTCTCGCAAGCTCGGAAATTTCACCAAAGGACAAGCGGATTCGCTACGTAAGGCAATGGGTAAAAAGAAGAAAAAATTAATTGATGAATTGAAACCATTATTTTTTGAGGGCTGCGAAAAAAATGGACACAATATTGAAAAAGTAAAAAAAATATGGTCTGACTGGGAGGCTTTTGCTTCTTACGCCTTTAATAAGTCGCACTCAACATGTTACGCATATATTGCTTATCAAACAGCATATTTAAAAGCACATCACCCAGCAGAATATATGTCGGCGGTTTTGAGTAGAAACTTTACGAATATCAAAAAAGTTTCTCTCTTTATGGACGAAAGCAAAAGAATGGGAATTGATGTTTTGGGACCAGATGTAAACGAGAGTTTCAAAAATTTTATGGTAAATAAAAAAGGGTCTATTCGTTTTGGACTTGCTGCTATTAAGGGAGTTGGAGCGGCTGCCGTAGAAAACATTATTGAAGAACGACAAGAAAATGGTCATTATAAAGATGTGTATGATTTTGTAGAACGAGTGAATTTATCGTCGGTAAACAAACGAGTTTTAGACGCATTAATTTTTTCGGGAGCAGTTGATAACATTGGCAGATACAAAAGAATTAGATACATAGAAAATTCTACAGAAGGAATTCCATTTATTGATGTTCTACTAAAATATGGAGCAAAAATGCAACAACAATATAGCGGTGCTTCATTATTTGGTGGAGAGTCTGCAATTGCTATTCAAAAACCTGAACCTCCGCAAGTTAAAGAAGACTGGAGTAAGATGGCAAAATTAAATAAAGAAAAAGAATTGATAGGAATCTATCTTTCGGCACACCCTTTGGACACAGATAAACATGTTATTTCGGCCGTTTGCAATACCTCTTTGGCAAATTTATCTGATATTGTAAAACACAAAGGCAAGGACATAAAAATTGCCGGAATGGTAACAAAAGTGGAAAATAGGCTCACAAAAGCAGGAAAACCTTGGGGAAATATTACAATAGAGGATTTTTCTGATAGTTTTAAAATTGCCTTTTTCTCAAAACAATATCTTGAATATAAACAATTTTTTGAACAAGGATACAAATTATTTATAATAGGAAAAGCAGAATCTCGTTATAATAATCCAAACGAATTTGAATTTAGAGTCAAAAAAATCAATATGTTAACCGATATGAGTATAAAAAGCATAGCAATAAAAATTCCGATAGAAAAACTTACCGACCAATTTGTCGAAGATTTTTCTGTTATGACAGAAGAAAATAAAGGTGAGACAAACTTAAAATTCCTAATTTACGAACCAGAATCTAAAATTTGGGTGCAAATGGAATCCAGAAGTAGTAAAATAGAAGTGAACGAAAAAGTTTTGGATTATCTTAAAAATGAAGATAGCTTAGAATATAAGATGTTTTAAAAATAGAGAAGTATTTTAGGGCACTCCTAAAAACTCCAAGTGCCTAACGGCATGTTATACAAAATCATTAAAATACTCATTTACAAGAGTAAACTCAAACTTTAAGAATTTTGAAAGCCTTGATTTTTGAGTTTTTGGGAGTGCCCTTTAGAGTTTTTCACGAGTGTCAAGTGTTTTTTAGTTATCCTGTTATTTGTTTCTTAGTTATCATGTTTTTTGGCTACCCACGTAAGGTTGGACAAAGGTGATTATCAACGACTTCTCGTGGCAAGCGTGGACGCTTGCCGCATAG
>JAOZQN010000175.1 GCA_029932195.1 Bacteroidales bacterium
TTTTTGGCGTTTTTCACGAGTGCCAATTTCGGCGTTACTTTTGAAATTTTAAAATACTCATTTACAGATGTAAACTTCAATTCTAGAATTTCAAAAAAGCCTTGAACTTGACACTCGTGAAAAACGCCAGTATTTTTCACCTGACTGCATTTACACACATTTATTTGTGGGGGTCTTCGTGCAGGTGAAAAACACCTGCACGAAGCAAATATGAATTTGATTTTTTGAAATCCGAAAACCTAATTAACTAGAGTGTATTCATTGCTAATTATTCATTATTAAGATGGTTTTAAATTATATTTGGATAAGTTTTTTTGTAGTTGCTTTTGTAATAGCATTTATCCGGTTAATATTTTTTGGCGACACCGAAATATTTCCACAAATAATGGAAAGTATTTTCGCCAGTGCCGAAACAGGTTTTACCCTATCGCTTGGGCTAACTGGAGTTCTTACACTTTGGCTTGGGCTGATGAAAATAGGAGAAAAAGGAGGAGTTATTAATTTTTTTGCAAAAATAATAGCACCACTTTTTCGTAAGATATTTCCCGAAATACCAAAAAACCACCCCGCAATAGGAGCAATTGTAATGAATATTTCTGCCAATATGCTCGGGCTGGATAATGCCGCTACTCCACTCGGACTCAAGGCAATGGACGAAATGCAAAAAATAAATCCGAAAAAAGACACAGCTTCCAATTCACAAATAATGTTTTTGGTGCTAAACACGTCTGGATTAACCATAATACCAATTAGCATAATGGTTTATCGTGCCGAACTTGGAGCAGCCGACCCCTCAGATATTTTTATACCAATACTCCTTGCAACATATTTTTCCACAATAGCCGGATTAATAACTGTCTCTCTTTTTCAAAAAATAAACTTACTAAATAAAGTAGTATTATCATACCTCGGGATTCTAACAGCATTGGTAATAGGAATAATAATATTTTTCTCAACATTAGAAAAAGAACAGGTAACACTTATTTCGCAAATATCAAGTAATTTGATACTTTTTAGTATTATAACAACCTTTGTATTAGTTGGTTTTATCAAAAAAATAAATGTTTACGAAAGTTTTATAGAAGGAGCAAAAGATGGATTTAAAGTTGCCGTAAAAATAATCCCATATCTTGTGGCAATACTTGTGGCAATTGCAGCTTTCCGAACTTCGGGAGCAATGGATATTCTTGTTCTTGGAGTAGAAAAGTTTTTCTTTGCACTTGGCGTAAATACCGATTTTGTGCCAGCCCTTCCCACCGCCCTTATGAAACCCCTCAGCGGAGGTGGTGCCAGAGGTATGCTAATTGATACTATGAAAGTTTATGGAGTAGATTCATTTCCTGCCAGAGTAGCATCTACAATTCAAGGTTCAACAGAAACAACTTTCTATGTAATAGCAGTTTACTTTGGTTCGGTGGGCATCAAAAAAACAAGATACGCAATAGTCAGTGGACTAATCGCCGATTTTGTAGGAATAATTGCAGCAATTCTACTCGCTTATCTATTTTTTCATTAAACGATTTTTAGTTAATGAGTTAAAAGTTATCAAGTTTGAAGTTCTTTCCTTTTTATGTAAATTTTTAGATTTACGTTAAGGAGTTAAAAGGCTAAAGCTTTCAAGTTAAAAGTTCTGACAACCCACTGAATTTCAAAGCATAACTAACTAAAAATCCAATATTTCATTATTCATTATTCATTATTCATTATCCATTATTCTGAATTATATTTTTATTCTAATTATAATTCGTATATTTGTATTTTTAAAAACTCAATACTAAAATCATGAGGAGTTTAAAGTTATCAAGCCAAAAACTCATTCCATTTTAACATCTTATTTAATTAACTGTATTACAGGTCAATAAATATAATTTCTTAAAAATGAAACTAACTTTAAACTTGATTACTTTTAAAACTTTTAACTCAATACTAAAATCCCAAATACAATGAAATTAGGAGTATTAATTTTCCCCGGTTCCAATTGCGACGAAGATATGATTTACGCCTTAGAAGAAGTTATGGAACAAAAAGTTATCCGACTTTGGCACAAAGACACTTATTTAAAAGGAGTAGATGGAGTATTTATTCCTGGAGGATTTTCCTACGGAGATTATTTAAGGTCTGGTGCAATTGCAAAGTTCTCACCAATAATGGAAAAAGTTATCAAATTTGCCAACAAAGGCGGATTTGTTTTTGGCGTATGCAATGGTTTTCAGATACTTTGCGAAAGTGGTTTGCTTCCCGGAGCATTGCTTGCAAACGATAGTCAAAAATTTGTGTGCAAAAATGTTTTCATAAAAGCCGACAATCACGAAACAATGATTACCTCTGAAATAGACACAACAAAAGCGATAAAAATACCTATTGCTCACGGAGAAGGCAGATATTATGCCGACGGAAAGACAATTTCAGAAATGCGAAAAAACGAGCAAATTCTATTTAGATATTGCGACGAACATGGACAACTTTCGCAAGAATTTAATCCAAATGGTTCTGAAGAAAATATAGCAGGAATATGCAACAAGACCAAAAATGTTTACGGAATGATGCCTCACCCAGAAAGAGCCGTAGATGACGAACTCGGAAACACCGATGGAATAATTATTTTTGAATCTATTATCAAAAATATAAAAAAACAGTTGTCTTAAAAAGTTTTAAGTTTTAAATCTTTAGTTCTTAATTAGCTTTCGTCTAATAATTCTTTTAATTCTAAAAAAATGAAGAAAATAGGTAGAAATGATCCTTGCCATTGTGGTAGTGGTAAAAAATATAAGAAATGTTGTTTTAATAAAGATAAAAATGAAGGAAAACTAAAAAAAATAGAATTAGAGAAAGAAAAAGAAATTAAAAATTTAGAAAGGGGGGATAAAATGCTTGAAGAGTTAAGAAAATTTTTCCCAGCTCTGGGAAACGATGAAGATTATAATTATTTTGATTTTGAGAACTCTGACAATCCTAAAATAAGTGAAGAAGAACAACAAAAAGTTATTGAGTGGTGGGAAAAATATAAAAACTTGGAAGATATAGATGAACTTAAGCAACATTTTGATGATTTTTTGAATAATAACTCGGCAGACGTTATTGCTAATTTAGGTATTCATAATAAAATATTTTTTGAATTATTAGACAAATTTATAGAAAAAGGTAGAGTAGATGAAATAATTACTTATCTGATAGATTTTAGAAAAAATTATCCAGAAATTTACGAAAAATCCGCTGAATTTTATGATTTTGAGGTAATTACTTGGCATGTTTCTAAAGATAGGAAAGATGAAGTTAAAAATTATTTTAATTATTTTGAGCAAAATCCAATAAAAAATGAAGAGAAACTATTTGAAACCATAAACTTTTTATATGCCACAAATAATGCCGAACTAATAATCCCTTTGATAAAAAAGATATATAAAGAAGTCAATAACTCTAATGACCTTTTTAATGGTCATCAAATTGTAGATGGTTTAAACGTCGAAATATATTCAAAATACTTGGACAAAGAAATAAATACTGAAAATATAGAAAAACTGACTGACGAATTAAAAGAATTAGAAATTGATTTTGATGATCATTTTTATGATATTATATTTTGGGAGAATAGATTGAAATATATAATAAAAAAATATGATAAATGGAATAATAGTTCAAAAAACGAAGAATTATTTAATTATTTCCTATTTGAAATTTCTTCAAATTTCATGAGATTTTTACACGAAGAGAAAAATATAACTTATATTTCGGCACAATACTATGGACAACTGATCTATAAATATTATTTAAAATCTTTTGAAAATGAAGAAGTATTTGAAAATATCTTCTCATTTGAAGAAGACGAAATTGATCAAATAATAGGAAGTCTATCTAAATATTATTTGAGTATAAGTATAACAAAATCGTTATCACTACTTAATACCCTTTATTATTTTGCAGAATATCTTTTTGTTTGCGGTAATTTTGATAACACGGAAAAAAAACACTTACAAAAAATTACAACAAAATTTCACAACTTAGTTTATAAAAAAACAATGAAAACACAAATAAAAACAGCTTTGTTTTCTAAATTTCCTATTTTTGGATAATTTCTATTCATATAAATAGCAAAAAAATCTATTATGGGAAGAAATCTCGTAATTCCCGACATACATGGCTGCTACAATACTTTTGCAGAACTTCTAAAAAAGATAAAACTCACAAAAGAAGACAATCTATATCTTCTTGGTGATTATATAGATAGAGGAAAAAACAGCGACAAAGTTGTGGATTTGATAATAGAACTGTCTGAAACTCACAATATTTTCCCAATTATGGGAAATCACGAAAAAAGTATTTTGGAGGCACAGGAAGATTATGACAAGGGAACTTTTGCTTTTTTTGTAAAAAGGTTCGGAAAATCTAAGCAATTGCTTGATGAAAATAAACAGATTAAGAAAAAATATTACGATTTTCTTATAAACTTGCCACTTTACTACAAAATTGGCAATTTTATTCTCGTCCATGCAGGTTTGGATTTTTCTAACGATAATATTTTTGAGAACGAAACTGCAATCCTGAATTTGAGAGGCTTCAACGAAAAATCTATCCCCAAAGATTTTGACCGAATAATTGTTAGAGGACACGAAATTACTTATATTGAAGAAATTAGAGAAGCAATAAAGAACAAATCCAAAGTGATTTCGCTTGACAACGGTTGTGTTTACAACAAAAAACATAAAGTTTACGACTACACAAAACTACGACATCTCTGTTGTTTTAATTTAGATACTTACGAACTTATTTTACAGGAAAATGTTGAATAATAGTGTTGTAACGTAAAAAATTATAAACTTATGCATTCAATTACTTTCAACTTGACAACTAAAATGAACAAACAACAATTATTAAACGAAATTCTCGCAGTCCTGAAAACAGTAAAAGACGATAGAGATAAACTTGAAGAAATACATACTTTTTTTATGGAGGATATTTATGAAGAAGAACAAATTGTTATTCCCGAAAAATATAAAAAATTGGTAAGTGAAATAGCTAACGATATAGATACTGGACTAATTTTTTATATCAATACAAAAACCAACGAAACAACCTCAATAATTCCAGAAGAGCATCGTGATGAAACATGGGAAGAGACAGAAAAAATTATAGATAGTTGGAACGAAAAAATATCTATTGAGCCAATAAATTCTAATCAAGGATACCAAATAATGGAGAATTTTGCTGAAAATATTACAGATAAAAATTTCCAGAGAAAACTTTACAATGCATTAAGCGGTCGCAAACCATTTGCTAAATTCAATAATATTGTAGGCTACTCCGATTACCAAGAAGATTGGTTTGCTTATAAACAAAATTGGTTAGAAGAATTTGTTTACATAGAATTACGAAATCTTGATTATATAAAAAAAGAATTTTTAGCTGAATAAAAATGAACATAATTGAAAAAGATATAAAATACATTATAAAAATATGTAAGCATCATAATGTAAATAAGCTATTTACTTTTGGCTCTATAAATACAAATAATTTTAACTCCGAAAGCGATATAGATTTATTAATAAAATTTGGGGATGTAGATTTATACAATTATTCTGATAACTATATGGGTTTTAAAAATAAACTTGAAAATAAATTTAATCGTAAAATAGATTTAGTAGAAGAGCAAACTCTTAGAAATCCATATTTAATTGATTCTATTAATAAAAATAAAAAACTGATATGGACAGCAGAATAAAAGTATGGAAAAATATAATACTTATCATTTTTGTAATAGTTTCGGCTTGTTCTCATAAAAACATTGAAAAAAGCCCACTAGAAAAAGAATATGAAAGTCTTCATAATATAAAATTAATAGACACTTTTTCAAATGAGTTGCGATTTGTGCCATGTAATTATATTACTGAAATTAAATTTTTTCCTATATATATTGGAAGACAGAAAAATTCTTTACTTCTTACATATACTCTACAAGACAAAAACTATTTGTCAAGTGGAAATTACAAACCAGCTGACTCTTCTGATTTAATTATATTTGTAGATACTTCAAAAATAGTTGGTTCTGCTTATAATTTCAATGTTTTACCACCGCCTCCTCCTCCATATTTTACAGAGAAGGAAATTATTGAATGGGAGACAAAAACGAAAAAAGAAAGAGGTAAACTATTTAGAGGTGGGCTGAAATCGTATCCTGTAATAATAAAAAACATGAAAAATGATACCTTATTTATGGGGTATGAATTTGAAGAACTTCCTATTATTATTGAAGCCAAAGATAGTATAGGCAAATGGGGGCCAATAACAAGAAATAGTATTATGAAGTGTGTTCATTCATCTATTTACTATTTTCTTTCTCCTAAAGAAATTCTTATAACAAATTGTATGTTGTTTGAAGGGAGTTATTATACAAAAATGAGATTGGTATTTGGCAATAGACTAAAAATTTATTCTAATGAATTTTATGGAACAATTGATTATAAGCAATTCGACGAAATAAAGTAGCTATTTTTTTAATAAATACTTAATACCAAATAAATTAAAACATCAAATTAATAATATATATAAAATGAAAAATCCAAAAAGATACTTAATTACCTCAGCACTACCCTACTCTAACGGACCAATACATATTGGGCATCTCGCAGGCGTATATGTGCCTTCCGATATTTATACCCGATATTTGCGACTTCGCAAAAAAGACGTTATCCATGTTTGCGGTTCAGATGAGCATGGTGTGCCAATTACTTTAAAAGCTAAAAATGAAGGCATTACACCGCAAGATGTGGTAGATAGGTATCATAAAATAAATAAAAAAGCATTCGCCGATTTTGGAATTTCTTTTGATATTTATTCTCGAACAACCTCCGAAACTCACTTTAAAACTGCTTCCGATTTTTTTAAAAATTTAGATGATAAAAACGAATTTTTGGAAAAAACAAATAATCAATATTATGATAAAAAAGCCGACCAATATCTTGCAGACCGCTATATAACAGGAACTTGCCCTCATTGCGGAAGCGACAAGGCATACGGAGACCAATGCGAAAAATGTGGAACTTCTTTAAGTGCCTTAGAACTAATAAATCCCATTTCTGCAATTACTGGAAACAAGCCAGAATTGAAAGAGACAAAACATTGGTATTTGCCACTCGACAAGCATCAGCCGTTTTTAGAAAAATGGATTTTGCAAGACCACAAAGAATGGAGAGAAGGAGTAAAAGGACAATGCGGTTCGTGGTTTAAGACTGGTTTGCAGCCACGTGCAGTCAGCCGAGACTTGGACTGGGGAGTGCCTTTACCTGTCGAAAATGCCGACGGAAAAGTTTTATACGTATGGTTTGATGCTCCAATTGGATATATTTCTGCCACAAAAGAACTCACGCCCGACTGGGAAAAATATTGGAAAAGTGAGGACACAAAATTAGTGCATTTCATTGGAAAAGACAATATTGTGTTTCATTGCATAATTTTTCCAGCAATGCTAAAAGCTCATGGCGAATATATTTTGCCAGATAATGTGCCAGCAAATATGTTTTTGAATTTAGAAAATGATAAAATCTCTACTTCAAGAAACTGGGCGGTGTGGTTACACGAATATTTAGAGGAGTTCCCTGACAAACAAGATGTTCTAAAATATGTTCTAACGGCAAACGCACCAGAATCTAAGGATAATAATTTTACTTGGAAAGATTTTCAGACAAGAAACAACAACGAGCTTGTGGGCGATTTAGGAAACTTTATAAATCGTGTGCTTGTGCTTACAAATAAATATTACGACGGCATAGTTCCTCAAACCAATGAGTTGCTTGATGTTGATAAAAAAGTTATTGATAAAATTAATAGTCTTAAAACAGATATTGAAACAAGCATAGAAAATTATAGATTTAGAGAAGCTCTTGTTTCGGTTGTGAATTTATCACGAGAGGGGAATAAATACTTGGCAGAAACCGAGCCTTGGCGTGCCGTAAAAACCGACCCCGAAAGAGTAAAAACAATAATGAATATTTCGTTGCAAATTGTTGCAAATTTATCTACACTTTTAGAACCATTTTTACCTTTCTCTGTTGTAAAATTAAGAGAAATGCTTAATATTGAAGCAATTGAATGGGACAATTTGAATGCAGAAAATATCCTTAAAACAGGTCATAAAATAAATAAACCTTCGCTTCTTTTTTCTAAAATTGAAGATAAGGAAATAGAATTTCAGATAGAAAAATTAGAAAAATCTAAAAAAGAAATGGAACGAGCCGAGCAAAAAGTATCTCCACAAAAAGAAAACATTAGTTTTGATGATTTTCAAAAATTAGATATTAGAGTCGGCAAAGTTACCGCTGCCGAAAAAGTAAAAAAAACAAAAAAACTTCTAAAACTAGAAGTAGATACAGGAATTGACACCCGCACAGTTGTTGCAGGAATTGCCGAATCCTACAAACCCGAAGAGATTTTAGGCAAACAAGTTGTAATTTTGATAAATCTTGCTCCTCGCACAATCAAAAAAATAGAATCGCAAGGAATGCTACTTATGGCAGAAGATTTTGACGGCAAACTCGTAGCAATTCAACCAGAACAGGAGGTTAGTGAAGGGAGTTGTGTTGTGTAAGCACATAAAGTCAAATGGTGGCTTAAAGCCACCATTTGAATAGAACAACAAACTAAAAAACCATAAAATATTATGATAAAATTAGAAAAAGAGAAGACAAAGGAGTCATTTATTAATAATATTATTGATGACTTATATTCTATGCCTTCGGCTGATTTAAAAATGATGTATGTTATAATTCATTCACTTAAACAAAGTAATGATAATAAGATAGTTAAAACTGGATTTGTAGAAGAATGGGCAAATGATTTTTTTATTATGCAATCTAAATACAAGAATAAAAATTGGGATATTTTATCCGATATAGAAAAAGAAGATATAAATATTGGTCTTAAAGATTTAGAACAAGGGCGATACAAAGATATTAATGAAGTGCTTCAAAAATACAAGTAGATGGAACAAATAGCTGACTATCAGATAATAATCTCTAAAAGAGCCGAACATAGACTTGATAATATTATTAATTACCTTGAAAATGAATGGAATGAAAGGGTTAAATTAGATTTTATTAATAAATTTGAAAAAATAATACTATTTCTTTCTATAAATCCATTTATGTTTCCTATTTTTATTGAAGAAAATAAAATACGTAAGTGTTTTATAACCAAGCATAATGCAATTTATTACAGCATAAATAATAATATTGTTAAAATAATTGCAATCTACGATACCCGACAAAATCCAAAATCTTTAAATTTATTATAAACCTCGCACAATCAAAAAAATAGAATCGCAAGGAATGTTACTTATGGCAGAAGATTTTGATGGCAAACTTGTTGCAATTCAACCAGAACAGGAAGTTAGTGAAGGCAGTAGTGTTGGATAAAATCAAAAGTGATGTTACTAAATTCCTACGGAATGTTAGTAAATCTTTTTACTGCAAAAACACCTACTAACATCCCGATAGGGATTTAGTAGCGTGATACAATAATATATTTTCGCCTTTGCCAAAGTTTTTTTAAATTGCTCATATAAATAATCAAGATGTTATTTGTTTTTGCACCAGCGGTGCAATATATTGATAGAAATATATAAAATTAAATAAACGCACCCCAGCGGGGTGCAATAAAAATTATGTCTTTTTTACTCGTAAATTATAGCACCCCGCTGGGGTGCAATACACACATTACCAATTAATTCTATCGTTATTTTGCACCGCTGGTGCAATAAAGAATACAAAAAATGAAAGAACTTTTTTTGATGAAATCTAAAATTTTTAACACCTTACTTTTAACCCAACCAAAATGAAAAAAGCAATTCTATTATTTTTTATTATTTTATTGTTAGTAATTAATAACACAGCAAAAGCACAAGATGTAAACAAACAGTTGTTTACAGCAGTAAAAGAAAACAATATTGAAGAAGTTAATAAGTATATAAAAAAGAGAGCAAATATAAATGCAAGAGATGCGAATAAAGCAACACCTTTGATGTGGGCGACTTATAAAGCCGACTTACAAATAGTAAAATTACTTGTAGAAAATGGAGCTGATTATAATTTAAAAGGAATAATTTATACCAATGAAAAAAAAACAAGTTATTATGGAAATTTACTTGGTATTGCAGTTGGCGAAGATAAATTAGATATTTTAAAATATTTTATAGAAGAGCTTAAAATTGATATTGACGATATTGAATATAACCATGAAACAGAAAAAGATGATGGTTGGAATGCTTTACAGTGGGCGGCTTCGAAAGAGAATATTAAAATTACAAAATATTTACTTGATAAAGGAGCAGATATTGATGCAAAACCCGGAACGAGTGGAAACACGCCATTGCTTGTTGCTGTATCTTTTAGTAAATATGAGATTGCTAAGTTGCTAATAGAAAAAGGAGCGAATATTGATTTATTAGCAGTAAGTGGTTGGGGGGTATTACATTACTTGGCTCGTAATGATAAAAAAGAATTATTAGAACTCGCTTTAAGTAAAAATGCAAAGCCTAATTTTAAGACAAAAAAGAATGGATACACCGCCCTGATGCTTGCAGCACATTATAATAATTTAGAATGTTGCATATTACTGGTTGAAAACGGTGCTGACATTAATATTGTAGATAATGATAATAAAACAGCAATAGATTATGCCATTACAAAAGGAAATACTGTAATTAGTAAATTTTTGAATAACCCAAATGATTTTGATAAAGAGAAATACACTAAAAAAGGAGATGTAAACAAAGCATTTGAATATTTTGATGCAGGGCAATATGAGCAAGCGGCAATAGAATTTGAAAATGCCTTACCAAACATGGAGGAAAAATATGGTAAAAATGATACATCTTATTACTCTATAGTTATTTTATATACCGCAGTAAGCTACGAAAGAGCACTTGATAACAACAAAGCAGAAGAATTTTATTTAGAAGGAATTTCTATTTACAAATCTATAAAAAATGGAACAGCTAATAGTTGGTATGCTACTTTTATTAATAAACTTGCATTATTATATTACAGCCAAGGCTATTATAGCAAGGCCGAACCTCTTTTGATTGAAGCAAAAACAATAAGAGAAAAAGTATTGGGCAAAGACCACCCAGATTATGCCACAAGTTGTAATAATCTTGCAAGCTTATACGAAAGCCAAGGCTATTATAGCAAAGCCGAACCACTTTATATTGAAGCAAAAACAATAAGAG
>JAOZQN010000772.1 GCA_029932195.1 Bacteroidales bacterium
TTGCCTTGTTTTTGAATATTTTTTGAAGTCCCTTTTCCGTTCAAATACTAAATAAGTAAATTATAATTATGTAACTAATTAAATATTTGAAAAAACTTGTTTTTTTTTGGAAACAATTTATTTTATTTTATCTTTGTAATTCAAAAATTATTAATCAATTAAAATATAACTTATTATGGCATACGTAATTAACGATGATTGCACAGCTTGTGGAACTTGCATTGATGAATGTCCAGTTGACGCAATTAGTGAAGGAGATATTTATGTAATAGACGCAGAATTATGCACAGATTGTGGTGCATGTGCAGAAGTTTGTCCAGTTGAAGCAATTCATCCTGAATAAAACTTAAATATCAAAAAAAAATAAAAGCTCCGGAAATATCTGGAGCTTTTTTTGTATATTAACTAGTTAGTTGAAAGTTTTAAAGTATAAAGTTAAATTTTTTCAGCTTTCAACTTTTAACTTACAACTAATATGAAATCATATATATTAATTATAACAATAATTTTATTTGCAACAAGTTGTTATATGCCAGTATCTATACGGCGAGTGGCAAAGCATGCCGACAAATTAGATGGTCGTAAAGTTAGAGTAAAAGGCAAGGTTATTAGCTCTGTAAAATTAGAAGATTTGAGTATTTTTTATGTGGCAAGCAAAAATGGAAAGCATAATATTGCAGTGGTAACAAAGGGAAGTTTTCCTTATAAAAATGATTATACCGTAGTGAGAGGGCGAGTAAAAAATGATTTTACACATCATGGAAAATACAAAATGCCAGTTATTTACGAAACCGCAGAAATAAAAGAATTCAAATTCAAAAAAAGATATAAAAAAACAAAATACAAATACCTATTGCAATGAACAGTAAACAGTTATCAATGAACAGTAAACAGTTAGCAGTTATCAATGAATAGTAAACAGTTATCAGTTATCAATGAACAGTAAACAGTTATCAATTAAAGGTCAGAACTCACAAAAATAGCACATTTATCGAAAAGCAATCGCAAATTTTTTTTTTATGAAAATAAAGTTATGAAAGATGTTGAAAATCAAAGTTTTATTTATAATATTACTCTAAAAAAAAATAACATTAAATTTGTGATTTAAAATTATAAATATTGCAGTTTTCGTGAGTTCTGAAGATATTGATAATTGTTTACTGTGTTTACTGATAATTTGATAACTGTTTACTGATAACTGTTTACTGATAACTGTTCATTGATAACTGTTACAAATAAACACCTTTTATTTGAAGCACAATGTCTTGAATTAAATTTGTTTCAATAATAATTTGCTCCGAAAATTCGCCTTTATTTTCTATCCAGTTGGTATCAAAACCAATAATTAGTGTAGTTTTAGATTCTGGTTTTAAACTTGTTTTAGAAACAGAAACCATATAGCCTTCTGGTGCTTTCAATTTTGTTATATCAATATTGTTTTTGGTCTTATTTTTGATGGTAAACATTTCCATAACTTGTTTACCTCTTTCAATATTTCCAAAATCAAAAGTATTAGGAACTTCTATTGAATTACTTTTTATAATAATAGATTTTTCATCTGTTTGTGCACTAGAAAAAAAACTGAACGAAAGAATGAATATAATTGTAAATAATATAGATATATTTTTTTTCATAATAAATTAAGATTAAAAATTAATTTGTTTTCAACTCTTATTTTCTTTAATTTTAATACGTTATAGTATTTTTTTTGTTTTAAATAAAAATTACTTTTGAGTCCACTCCGAGAAGTGTATTTTTGCCAAAATCAAGGCGGATATGGATTTTACAAACACAATGAGCATGTCTAATTGCACTTATTGTAAATGAGCACTTTAAAACGCCTAGTTTGGCAAAAAGATGCTTTTCGGAGTGGACTCACTTTTTACAAATATAATATAAAATTTTATTTTTCAAAAAAAATAAAATAAAAAGTTAAGAATTTTCCAAAAAAATATTATATTTGCAAAAATTATTATGTTTTAAAATTTGCAAAACTGTTAAAAAATGCAAATAGCTATATATGGTATAAATTTTGGAGAGCTTTTTAGCGATGCTATCTATAAAATTTTTGAAAAGCTAAATAAAGGGAAGGTGAAAATACTTATTTATAAGCCTTTTTATGATTTTATAGAAGAGAATTTATTTTTCACACCTAAAATAGATGGTTTTTTTACGAACTATTCAGATTTACCCGAAGAAACAGACCTGATACTTAGTATTGGTGGAGATGGAACATTTCTAAAATGTGTATCTATAGTGCAACAAAAAAATATTCCAATACTTGGAATTAACAGTGGAAGACTCGGTTTTTTGGCATATATCTCTAAAGATAAAATATCTTGTGTTATTGATAAAATAATTGAGAGAGATTACACCGAAGAAGAACGAACATTAATAAAAGTGAGTAGCACAAAAGAGATTTTCTCTAATTTTAGTTATGGACTCAACGAACTCACAGTTCAGAAAAAGGACTCCAGTTCTATGATTTCTATTGATGTTTTTGTTGATAAAAAATATCTTAATACCTATTGGGCAGACGGATTAATAATCTCTACACC
>JAOZQN010000176.1 GCA_029932195.1 Bacteroidales bacterium
TGAGTATTTTAAAATTTCAAAAGTAACGACGAAATTGGCACTCGTGAAAAACGCCGAAATAAATTTAAAAAAGATGGTAAGAGAATTTAATACATCAGGTCCGAACATTTCCAAACGACATTATACTCTTGAACGAACAGATTTAATTTTAAAAGGAATTAAATTTGTAGAAAAAGAACGATATTTTACAATTTGGGCTCCACGACAAACAGGAAAAAGCACTTATTTTAGGCAGCTTGCTAAAAAGTTAGAAAAAATAGATTACAAAGTTGCACATATAAACTTTGAAAATTATAAAAATGCTTCATTAGAAAGTTTTTTAAATCGTTTCACAAGACATTTAAGGGAGTCTTGGGGTATAGATTTTTCAAAAGAAACAGATCTTTCAAATATATTTGAATTAATTGAAAATATAAAAGACAAAAAATGCGTATTAATAATTGATGAAGTAGAAGGGATTAATCCTGAATATTTTGGCACATTTTTACACTCAATTAGAAACGCATATCATTCCCGAGAGAATCATTGTTTAAAAAGTGTGATACTTGTTGGTGTTTCAAATATAGTTGGAGTTGTGAGCGATAATGCTTCTCCTTTCAATATTTCTGACAATTTGAATGTCCCATATTTTACTGACAGTGAAGTTTTTGAGCTGTTAAAACAACACGAAACAGAAACAGGACAGTTCTTTGAGGAAAAAGTAAAACATAAAATTTGCCAAATAACCGCCAATCAGCCTGGACTTGCAAACGGTTTTGCAAAAGTGCTAGTAGAGAATAATCCTGATAAAAAAATATTAGATTATAATGATTATCTAAAAGTCGAACATTGGTATTTGAACGTTGCGATTGATAAAAATTTTGCAAATATTTTGAACAAGGCAAAAGAAAAACGGAGTTTTGTTGAACGATTATTATTTACCGAAGCACAAATTCCTTTTAGAATAGATAGAGAAAGTATAAAATTATTACACACAAATGGTTTATTGAAAGAAGATGAAAATGGTTTTGTTACTTTCTGGGTGCCTTTTTATAAAAAACGACTTTATACTGCATTTTATCCCTACACTAATGGAGAAAAAGATAGTATTCTAAGAAGTTTTGCTGTCCGAGATCTTTTTGATGAAAATAATAAATTAAAATTAGATAAATTAATTTCGGATTACAAAAAATATGTAAAAAGACGTGGTTTTAACGTTTTTAGACAAAAAGACGAAAAAGGAAATTATAAATCAATAAAAGAAAGTGCTTTAATTTATAGTTTTGAAACTTACATTCAAGCATTTATACAAGTTGTAGATGGAAAAAGTTACCGAGAAGCCGACACGGGACTTGGAAAAAGTGATTTAATAATAAATGTAAAATCAAATGAATATTTAATAGAAACAAAAATATTTTATTACGAAAAACAATTTAACGACGGCAAAAAACAACTTGCATATTACTGCAAAAGTCTTGGTTTAAAACAAGGAGTTTATCTCGTTTTTTATCCAAATACTTATACTTTTCATAGTTCGATAAAAGAAGAAACTGAGAGTATTGAAAACGTAAAAATAACAACTTACTTAGTTGAGTATGACGAAACTAAATGGTGAGAAGATAATATAATTTTTAATCGAAAAAACATAAAACTAATTATTAGAATTAACAAATTATTATAATAAACAAAAATGGGTATAGCAACACAAATAGCACAATTATTACTAAGTCTTTCAATATTAGTAATATTACACGAGTTTGGACACTTCTTTTTTGCCAAACTGTTTAAAACAAGAGTAGAAAAATTTTATCTGTTTTTTGACCCTTGGTTCTCTTTATTTAAAATAAAAAGAGGTGACACAGAATACGGCGTAGGTTGGATTCCACTCGGAGGATACGTTAAAATATCAGGAATGATAGACGAATCTATGGATAAAGAACAAATGGCAAAACCACCTGAGCCTTACGAATTTAGGTCTAAAAAAGCATGGCAAAGATTATTAATTATGATTGGTGGAGTATTGGTCAATTTTATTCTCGCATTTTTAATCTATATTGCTACGTTGTTTGTTTTTGGCGAAAAATATTTGCCAACAACAGAAGTAGATGGCATCTGGGTAGATTCTCTTGGAATGGAATTAGGTTTCCAAAATGGTGATAAAATTTTATCGGTAAATAACGAAGAAGTTGCAAACTTCTCTGCAATACTCCCCGAACTAATTTTATCAAGCGAAAAAAGTTTGCAAATAGAACGAGACGGAAAAGCTCAAACAATAACACTTACACAAGAAGATATTGCTTTAATAATCAAAAATGGAGCACCATTTTATAACCCTCGCATACCATTTTTTGTTGCAAGATTTTCGGAAGACTCGCCAGCCGAAAAAGCAGGAATGCTTATTGGTGATAAAATTGTAGGATTAAATGGCGAAGAAATATCTTATTTTGACGAATTTAAAGAAAAAGTCTTTGTTTATAAAAATAAAGAAGTAACAGTTACCGTTTTAAGAGAAACACAAAAACAAGATATTAAAATAACAGTATCAGACGAAGGAATGATTGGCGTAACTCCAAGTGGCGAAATGAAAGAGTTTTATGATTTTAAAACCATAGAATATGGATTTTTTGCGGCAATACCAGCAGGTATAAATAAAGGTTACAAAGAAGTTGGTAGCTATCTTAAACAATTAAAACTTATTTTTAGCCCAAAAACAGAAGCCTATAAATCGGTAGGAAGTTTTATTTCTATAACAAAATTATTTCCAAAAGTATGGGACTGGGAAGCATTTTGGTCTCTTACAGCTATTTTGTCAATAATGCTTGGTGTAATTAATTTATTACCAATTCCTGCACTCGACGGCGGACACGTAGTATTTGTGCTTTTTGAAATGATAGTTGGCAAAAAACCAAGCGACAAATTTATGGAATATGCACAAATTGTAGGAATGGTAATGCTACTTGCTCTTATGGTTCTCGCAATTGGAAACGACTTTTTAAGACACGTTTTTTAAATAAAGAATGAATTTTAGAAGTTTTGAAATTTTGAATGATGCAAAATCAAGTTCAATTTTTCAAAACTTGAGTCCGCTCCAACAAATGTATTTTTGCCAAAATCAAGGCGGATACAAATTTTAAAAACACAATGAGCATGTCTCATTGCACTTACTGTAAATGAGTATTTTAAAATTTGTATCCAACGCCGAGTTTGGCAAAAAGACGCTTGTCGGAGTGGACTCAACCTTTAAACCTTTAATAATATGGAAACTTTATCACTAAATTTAAACGAAAGATATTCTTATGCCGATTACCTAAATTGGTTTGACAAAAAACGACGCGAACTTATTGATGGTTTTGCGAATTTAATGTCTGCTCCTTTGAGAAAGCATCAGAAAATATCTATGCAAATATCTATGGAAATAAGTTATTACTTAAAACATAAGAAATGCGAAATATATTCTGCTCCTTTTGATGTGCGACTTCCAAAAAATGGAGAAACCGAAGATGACAAAATATATAATGTAGTTCAGCCAGATATTGTTGTAGTATGTGACCCAAAAAAATTAGATAGAAGAGGTTGTGTTGGAGCACCCGATTTAATAGTAGAAATTCTTTCGCCAAGCACAAGCAAAAGGGATTTGAAAGATAAATATTTTCTTTACGAAGAATCTGGAGTAACAGAATATTGGGTTGCTTACCCTGAAATGAGTAGTATTCACGTTTTTATGTTGAATAAAAATAATAAATACGAACAAAAAGCAATTTATGTTCAAGACGATAAAATTTCGCCAAGTATGTTTCCTGATTTAAAAATAGATATTAATGAAATATTTAGCTAACATATTCACCCTCTCACTTAAAGTGAAAGGGTGTAAATAATACATTTTACTATGAAAAAATTAATATTTTTATCAATAATATTATTATTATTTAATTTTGCTAATGCACAAAAAAAATCTTCTAACGATTTTAGACTTGGACTTGGTGCTATAAAAGTAGATAATGGAGATATTATTGGAGGCACATTTTATAATTCGTATAATTATTATTTGCATAAAAATTTTGCCGTAGAGCCAAGTTTTAACTTCTCTTATGCCGAAAATGGTATCTCAAAAACAGCTACTTATGTAAATACTGATGCTGCGTTGTATTTTATTCCTCTGCCATATTTTCCCATCGCCAGATTTAAAGTAGGTTTTGGAGCTTCGGTTTGTTATTTTCATAATAGTGCAGGAACAACCGTAAAAAAAGAGTTGACTTATGGCTCATTATTTGTGCTTGCCTACGATATTCCATTGAGCAAGCATTCTTTAATTGGAATAAAATTAGGACACAATCGTTTCAATAACAAAGAAATAAATACAGCATTGAGCTTCAATGCAGGTTTTAAGTTTTAAAAAATTAGTCCACTCCGACAAGCGTCTTTTATCCAAACTCTGCGTTGGATACAAATTTTAAAATCCTCATTTACAGTAGTAAACTCCGGTTCTGAAATTTATATCCGCCTTGATTTTGGCAAAAATACACTTATCGGAGCGGACTCAAAACTAATTTAATTATGAAAAAACTTTTTTTCATATTATTTATATTACTATCTAATTTAGGGTTGTTTTCTCAAGACCCGATTAAATTTGGAACAGAAACCCATGAAACAGAATATAAATTTGGTTTTAGAATAGCTCCAACATATACTGGCGTTGTGCAATACTGTGTAGTTTATGCTCCTGAAGGAAAAATAGAGGAAGTTCGTCCTTTGTCAATGGATGCTTTTGTGAAAGAAGCAGGAGGAATTTATGAGTCTGATGCTAATCCTGGAAATTTAGGTTTATTTAAACAAAATGGAGTAAAAGATAGCCTTGTTGCTTTAAATAATTTGTGGCGATTGAGGTATAAATATTATCCACTCAGACATATTCCGCAAGACTCGGTAGGTTGGTCGGCAAGCCCCGAAAATTATGTTCCCTCCAAAAATCAAACACTTATTTTAAAAGGATATGGAGTTGATAACATCAACGGAATTTTTTATGGTTCTAATGCTTTCCGATTATTAAGAGACATAGAAAAACAAAGTTGGCTAAAAACATACAAAGAAGCTACTGATTAATTTTATTTACGATTTTTGATTTACGATTTACGGATTGGATTGTGCCAAAAGAACTGTTTATATGTAAGAAAATCAAAAATTGTAATTCGTAAATCAAAAATCGTAAATTATAATTCGTAAATCAAAAATGGATTTTATCAAATTTAATGAACAAAGAGATTTTGGACAAATAATGAATGCTACATTCTCATTTATTAGTCAGGAATTTAAAACCTTATTCAAATCAATTTTGTTTTTTGCCGGACCATTGTTACTAATAGGAGTGTTGTTATATGGAATGGCACAGTATGGTTTTATGCAATTGACCAATACATCTAAATACGACAACAATTATACAGAAGTAATACCTCAATTTGTATATTATTTATTGGGTATGTTCTTTTTATTTCTTGGAATGGTAATGATTGTTACTGTTATTAATAGTTATATAAAAACATATCAAAAAGAGAAAAGAGGAAAATTTACTATAGACGATATTTGGAAAGAGACTAAATCAAATTTCCTGAAAATTGCTATTTCTTATTTCTTATTGAACATAATATTTGTAATAATAGGTGTTTTGGGAGTGCTTTTTCTTGAAGTTCCATTGATTTATGTTATGGTTGTAACAGCATTTGTTTTTTCTGTTCAAGTGCATGAAAATAAAGGATTTATTGATGCAATGTCTCGTGGTGCTTTTCTAATAAAAGACCGCTGGTTTATGACTTTTGGATTACTTCTAATTAGTATGTTGGTTGTATCATTTATTACTTATGCTTTGGCAATTCCTGGAATTATTATTGCTGGTGTTATTAGTGGCTTTTCAACCGCAGGAAATATAGACCCTGCTATTATTAGTTTAATTACAATTTTTTTCACTTCAATATTTACACTTTTTTATTATTTTCTATATGGAATTATCCATATATTAGTCAATTTTCAATACTTTAATATGATTGAACAAAAAGAGTATCCAAGCCTACGAGCCGAAATAAAACTTATAAATCAAAACGAAGATTCGAGTGTGTAATAGGAGGGGTTATTGCAAGTTGCATGTTTCGCAACGCAAATACAAATCATAATTTATTACAACTTCTTCTCATGTTTGTCGTAAAAAATGATAAATCTTTTTTCGCTTTACGAAACTTGCAACACTATTACACACTCAAGTCGTTCAGATTAAGCAAACATCAACAAACTTATAGCCATAACTCCCATTCCTGCAATTAGTCCATAAATTCCAATATGATGTTCTCCAAATTCTTCGGCTGTTGGTAAAAGTTCATCTAACGAAATGTAAACCATAATACCTGCCACACCAGCAAAAATAACTCCAAAAAGTGCATCGCTAAAAATATTTATTAGCAAAAAATATCCTATTATTGCTCCTACAGGTTCAGCCAAACCAGATGAAAAGGAATAAATAAATGCTTTTTTTCTATTTCTAGTTGCATAATATATTGGCACAGAAACAGCTATTCCTTCTGGAATATTATGAATTGCAACAGCAACAGCAATACTTACTCCCAAAGTTGGATCTTGTAAAGCTCCCATAAACGTAGCAAGTCCTTCTGGAAAATTATGGATACCAATGGCTAATGCCGAAAACATACCCATTCGCATCAATTTTTTACTTTTCTCATCATCTTTTGCCAGCTCTTTATTTACATGTTTGAGCTCATGTGGGTTTTCATAACTTGGCACCAATCTGTCAATTATTGCAATTATAGCAATGCCTCCAAAGAAAGCCAAAACTGTATAAATATATCCAATTTTACCACCATAACTTGTTATTAAGGAATCCTTTGCTTTAACAAATATTTCAACAAAAGATACATAGATCATAACTCCTGCAGAAAAACCTAAAGCTCCTGCCAAAAATTTTGGATTAAATTTTTTCGACATAAATGCCATCACACTTCCAATACCTGTTGAGAGTCCTGCAAATAAAGTTAGCCCGAACGCAAACAAAAAATCTTCTGGTATCATAATAATTTCTTCGTAAAAATTTTAAATATTATAGACTCAAAATTAGATTTTCAAATTATCTATTTCTTTCTGGAAAATTTCAAAATATTGTCCTGCATGATATCCGTCCATTAATGCGTGGTGAGCTTCTACTGAAATTGGCATTAGTTTTTTATCGTTTTCTTCTCTAAATTTCCCAATAATAATCATAGGTATGCTATCATCATAACCAAATTTTCTTGGATTTTGAACAGAAGTAAATGAAGTCCAAGGAACTACCGAGTATCTAATTACATCTAAACCTTTTTTCTCTATGATTGCCTTTGTTTTTAAATTTTTGTCTATTATTTTGCGAGAGATTTTGCAAAATTGATGTAAATTATTTGAAAAATCAAGATAAACAAAGCCAAAAGTATTGTTGTCATACAAAATTGTTGTGCCAATTTGCATTTTTTTGATATAAAAAACTTCATTTTTAATAGTTCTGTATCCAAAATTTTCTATTTGATTGATAGTTTTTTGTGAGAAATATAGAGAGGCAAGAAAAAAAGACAGGTTTTCTTTTTTACAATAATTATATAATTTTGTAACATTAATATTTGCGACAATATTAAAAAAAGGAAAATCATAATCTTTAAAATGATTATATTGATTTTTCCTTTTCCAAGTTTTAATATTTATTTTTTCCATTTATTCTTCTTGTTTTTTACCAAGATTTACATGTAACGATATGGCGGTATTATAATCTAAAACGGGATGTTTATTTGCAGAAATATCAAGCGAAACTCCTTTGTATTTATAACCCATTCCAAAAGCATAAGCATAGTCTCGTCCATTTATTTCTATGCCACTACGCAAAAAAAGTTGCGAAACAAGATTGTAATCTATCCCTGTTTTAAATGAAGGTTTTAGTTCTAAATCTTTTTCTGTTTCTATGGTGAAAAGTAGTTTTTCAGAAAATTGGTAGCCCATTCCAAGTCGGAATATTGTAGGCATTCTTTCGCTTTCGTATTCGCTAATTTCTGCTCGCCAAGGATTGAATACGTGAGCCCCAATAAACATTTTTTTTGTGGGTTTTGCAAGCAAGCCTACCTCGCCAGCTACCGTGCTAATGTTCCCATAATAAGCAGATTGCTGAATTAAAAAATAATCCATTTGAAAACCTACTGCCAAGTATTTTGACAGTTTTAAGGCATAAGCCAGTCCGAATTTATTTTCGTTAAATTGAGAAAATCCGTAATTCGTATAAGTAAGACCAAAAGCTCCTGCCTTACTATTCATGGCAAATACTGAGGATTTTACACCAAATTCTTTTAGTCCAAAATTATTATTGTAATGCACACCAAAACTGTATCCGTCTAAATGTGCAAGCCCTGCTTGATTGCTATAAATAGACCAAATACTTGGCACAGCAACAGTAGAATAGGCCATTCCAGCAGAATTAGCACCAACAGGAAAGTTATCGGCAAACGACAGGAAAGGATAAATTAATATAATTAAAAAGATATAAGTTTTTTTCATTTTTGTAAAAATTAAGAAGTTCAGATAATCAAAATTAAGAATTTAAAATGAAATAAAAAATAAAAATCCTAAATTAGTCAATTAGTCTGGGCTTTACTTCAAAGTGCAACCCAGACTTTTTTCAAGTATTTTAGGAATGTTAGAAAAAAAAATCTAATTCTTTTTTTTTACTACTTTTTATTAAGCGAAAGTGAATTAAAAACTTAACACTTAAAATTCAGCACTTTGTTACTCAGAAACTTGGCTTTTTTCGTAAGGAAATTTGTTGATTTCTTTATCTGTAAAAATGTGTGAAATTTCGTTTTCTTTCATCAATTCGTTCATAAAACCGTTTGTTCCGTAGGTTAAATATTTAGCATCGTAGCCAAGAATTGCCAAATATGCTACAACAAATGTGCTGCCCTGCCCTGTATAACAATAAGCAGCAATAGTTTTGTTGGTCGGAATTGTATTGAGTTCTGCTTTTGAAGAAAGCGAACTTTTGGGTGCATATTGAATTGCTCCAGGAATGTGAGCCTTTGTATAATCTTCTGTTTTCCAGTAATTTATTATGTAAAAATCATTTCCTGTTTCAAAAAGTTTGTCAGACGAAATTTTGTAATCTTTAAACGATTTTGCAAAAACCTCTTCTATTCTTGCTTCCAGAATTTCTTTGCCAGTAGTTTTTCCAGTATTAATAATTGGATAGTCTCCTGCTGGATTCTTCTCATTTATAGTAGTTTCTGTTTGTTCGGCAAATTTATTAGATGGTTTTTTGCTCCATTTAGCTGGACTAATTTCTGCATTCCAACTACACATTCCCCATTTCATACTGTAAACATTTTCGTAACCCGAAAGTCTTAAAATCCCTGTTGTGAAACCAGCTGTATGTCCTGAATAACAAGCTATTACAATTTTTTCATAATCAGCAGAATTTAGCTCCTTCATGTGATTTAGAATTTCCTCTTTTGGCACATTTACTGCATTTTTGATGTGTCCTGTGGCAAAATCCTCCGTTTTTCTTATATCCATGATATAATATTTATCAATATTTTCGTAAACTTCTGCTGCTTTTACAATTGCAGGTGATTTGGTATTGATAAAATCACCATTCTCTTCTAAATAGTTTACAAGTAGCTGAAATTCATCTACTTCTTCGCTTACTGTTGTGCTGTCTTCTGTTTCGTTTTCGTGCCCGTTTCCAGAGTTTCCACAGCTAATTAAAAATGTAGAAATTGAAAAAAGGATAATAAATAAAAAAAAATTGACTCTCTTCATAATAGTTTTAATTTAATTGTTGGTTTAGACAAATTAAAATAAATAATTACCCATTTAAACTTGTTTTTTTCCCTTTAACTGCTTCAAGAAAGGTTCAAATATTCCCGATATTCTCACATTTTTTGAATTGTTAAAGAAAAAAATAACTTCGCTTAAATTGGCTAATTATTAATTTTAATTTGCCTTATTGATTATTATAACGTTTTTTCTAGAAAAATTTTGTATTAATAAATCATTTTTTACTTTTGATGAAAATTTTAGATTGCAAATTTAGTATTTTAAATTATTATTTAAAATAAATCTTAAATTACAACACAAATATCGTAAATAGACAGCAAAATTATGAACATATTAATATTTATGAATAGCATTTTGCCCGTAAAAAAATATGGTGGAACACAGCGAATAATGTGGTGGTTAGCAAAAGAATATAATAATTTGGGTCATAAAGTAACTTTTTTGTCTAAAAAAGGAACTATTTGTTCGTTTGCAGATGTTATTTTTTACAATCCTGAAAAAAAAATTAATGAGCAAATTCCTGAAAACATTGATATAATACATTTTAACTCTACTCCAAAAGAAGAAATTACAAAACCATTTATTGTTTCAATTCGTGGAAATGGACGAAAAGGTGAAAAGTTCTTGAAAAATACAGTTTTTTTATCAAAAAATCATGCTGAAAGGCATAATTCTAATTGTTTTGTTTACAATGGTTTAGATTTTAATGATTATGGAAAACCCAATTTTAACAAAAAAAGAGAGCACTTATTATTTTTGGCAAAAGCATCGTGGAGGGTGAAAAATTTAGCGGGAGTAATAGATATTTCAAAAAAAAGTAGTCAAAAACTTGCTGTTGTTGGCGGAAATAGGCTGAATTTAAAAATGGGATTTCGTTTTACGCCTAATTTGAATGTGAAATTTTACGGCTTGGTGGGAGGCGATAAAAAAAATGAAATATTAAACAAATCAACTGCGTTGTTGTTTCCCGTTTTGTGGCACGAGCCATTTGGTATCGCAATTATTGAAGCAATGTATTTTGGAATGCCAGTTTTTGGAACAACCTACGGCTCGCTACCCGAAATAATTACCAAAGAAGTTGGATTTTTATCAAATAATAAATCCGAAATAACTTCTGAAATTAAAAATATAGAAAAGTATAATCGAACGAATTGTTACGAATATGTTTGCGATAATTTTAATTCGCAAATTATGGCAAAAGGTTATTTAAAATTTTATGAAAAAATATTGAACAACGAAATTTTAAATAATATTGCACCTTTTTCCAACAACGATTATAATAAAAAAATATTAGAATTTAATCATTAATTACTAAAGTTTTTGCCTTCATTTTATATTGATTATCAATAATTTATAAA
>JAOZQN010000773.1 GCA_029932195.1 Bacteroidales bacterium
GGTATGAAATTTAGAGACTTATACAAATTTCAACAAAATACGTTATAATCAGTAACTTTTTAACTTTATACTTTAAAACCAAATAACATGAAATCACACAATTTTTATGCAGGACCATCTATTCTGCCAGAATTTGCAGTAGAAGAAACAGTAAAAGCTATCCAAAACTTTGCAGGCACTGGGCTATCTTTAATGTCGGTATCTCACAGAAGCAAAGAATTTATAGCAGTAATGGACGAAGTTCAAGAATTATTTAAAGAATTATTGAAAATTCCAAACGGATACTCAATATTATTTTTGGGTGGAGGAGCAAGCACACAGTTTGCAATGGTGCCAATGAATATTATGAGTAAAAAAGCGTTTTATCTTGACACAGGAGCCTGGTCAACCAAAGCGGTTAAAGAAGCGAAAGCTTTTGGCGAAGTAGAAGTTGTTACTTCCAAGGACAAAGATTTCACTTACATTCCAAAAGACTACACCATTCCTACTGATGCTGATTTTATGCACATTACGTCAAATAATACAGTTAGGGGAACTGCTTTCCACACAGATATAGACAGCCCAATACCAGTTGTTGCAGACATGTCGTCGGATATTTTTAGTCGTCCTATTGATGTTTCTAAATATGCAATTATTTATGGTGGTGCTCAAAAAAATCTTGCCCCTTCGGGAGTAACTTTTGTTATTGTAAAAGATAGTATTCTTGGTAAAATGGAGCGACACATACCTACAATGTTAAACTACGAAACTCATATCAAAAAAGATTCTATGTTTAACACTCCTCCAGTAGTTCCTATTTTTGCGGCACTTCAAACTCTAAAATGGATTAAGAAAAATGGTGGCGTAGAGGCAATGCAAAAAATGAATATAGAAAAATCTGATTTGCTTTATAATGAGATTGATAGAAATAAATTATTCAGAGGAACAGTTGCAAAAGAAGACCGCTCGCTTATGAATATTTGTTTTGTAATGAAAGATGAATATAAAGAATTAGAAGGTGGATTTTTGAAATTTGCAACAGAAAAAGGCATGGTTGGAATAAAAGGACACCGCTCAGTAGGAGGTTTCCGTGCATCTACTTACAACGCTCTCCCAAAAGAAAGCGTAGAAGCATTAATTGCAGCAATGAAAGAATTTGAAAAGATAAATTAGGAAAGAGGAGTTTAGGTTGGAGGACGGAGGAGATTAGGAGGGAGGAAATTTGGTTGGTAGATTTAACTACTCCCTCCTAAAATCCTCCACCCTAACCCAGACAAGCTGGAAAAGTTTTGAAATTATGAAGTTTTGAATAATATTATGCCAAAAAAAACAACGATTTCAGGATTAAGATACTAAAAAACTAAAAAAACTAAAAAACAATGAAAAGAATATTAGTAGCAACCGAAAAACCTTTTGCATCAGTAGCAGTAGAAGGTATCAAAAAGATTGTAGAAGGATCTAATAATAAGTTCATTCTGTTAGAAAAATATACAGATAAAGCAGAATTATTAGAAGCCGTAGCAGACGTAAATGCAATAATTATTAGAAGTGATAAAATTACCGAAGAAGTTATTTCTGCTGCCAAAAAACTTGAAATAGTTGTGCGAGCTGGTGCAGGCTACAACAATGTAGATTTGAAAGCATCGTCCGACAATAGAATTGTGGTAATGAATACTCCCGGACAAAATTCTAATGCAGTAGCAGAACTTGCACTTAGCATGATGGTTTTTGCTGCAAGAGGGTTTTTCAACGGCAAACCAGGTAGCGAATTGAAAGGCAAAAAACTTGGGATTCATGCGTTTGGGCATGTAGGTAAAATAGTTGCCAAAATAGCCAAAGGTTTTGGAATGGAAGTCTATGCTTTTGACCCGTTTATTCCAGCAGATATTATTTCAGAAGAAGGAGCAATTCCTTGCAAATCGGTAGAAGACCTTTATGCAAGCTGCCAATATATCTCGTTACATATTCCTGCTAATGAAAAAACCAAAGACTCTATTAATTTTGATTTATTATCAAAAATGCCAAAAGGTGGAACATTAATTAATACCGCAAGAAAAGAAGTTATCCACGAAGCAGATATGATAAAATTAATGACTAAAAGAGCTGATTTTAAATATGTTTCCGATATTGCTCCAGTAGATACAGATAGTTTTACCCAGTTTGAAGGACGATATTATTTTTCTCCTAAAAAAATGGGTGCTCAAACTCTCGAAGCAAATGTTAATGCAGGATTAGCCGCTGCAAATCAGATAGTAAAATATTTTGCAACAGGAGACGAAACTTTTAAAGTAAATTAATCTTACAAAAAAAAGTGTGTAACATATCAGGGGCTATTGGCTTTTAGATATTGGCTATTGACTTAGTTTTTTCGCTTTGCGAAGCCAAAAACCAACTACTAGCCCAATATGTTACACGCTCATATCATATTCGTAAAGACGTAATTTATCACGGCTCACATTGAAAAATTGAGGAAGATAATGTAAAATATTTAGTTTTCTTTTTTTATATTTCTTTATTACTTAAAGTACTGAAGTTTCGGAGTTTGTAAATTCTTTATTTAAAGCTCATTATTAATGTG
>JAOZQN010000774.1 GCA_029932195.1 Bacteroidales bacterium
CTAATAAATTGTGTTCTTTGTGTATCCGAAAAAGAATTATCATTGTCTTTTTCAGAACTCTGCTGTTCTTTTTCTTTTTTCTCTTTATTATTAATAATAACCAAACCAATAAGCAAGATAATAATAAAAACACCTGTAAGTATCCATGCAAGCGTATAGTGTCCGTTTGTGAGTTTAGCAATTTCAGCTTGAATTTCATTTGGCATTAATTCTCCCCACAACCCAATGGCTATTTCTATAACCAAAATAGCAATTATAATATATGGTGATTTTGCGAATTTACTCGCTTGCTTTGTTATGCTTTGTTTGGCTGGTTCTTCTTGCTGTTTTTTGACCTGGTTCTTTTCAGGGTCTTGTTGATGTATATGATTAATTATCTTATCCCCAATATGCACATCTCCACCTATCTCAGAAAAACTACTATCAGCTGAAATGTTTTTGCTTATTTTAATTTTTCGTTTGTCTGCTTGCTCTTTTAATAAACTAACTATTGTGTTAATTTGTTTTTCGTTTGCTTCTATAAGTTTTTTATAACTATCATCAATCTGTTCGTATAGTTCTTTAATATATTCAGGTTCGGAGCTTTCAAATATCTTTTTGATAGCTTCTGTGTCATTAATATTTATATCTTCTCCCGAAACATTTTGTAAAATAATATTTCGTTTTCCTTTAATATTTATGTAATTTTTTTCAGCCATTTATTAATTGTAGTTGTTTGTATAGTAATAATACAATTATTTAAAGAAATTTGGTGCAATTATTATATTTTGTTCAAAAGTAATCTTTTTTTTAATTGATGCAAATATTTGTTCTGTTATTCGTGGTAGCCACAACTTTAACAAAGTAAAAAACTTTGTCAAAGGTTTACTTCTCATTAGAGCATTCCTAAAAACTCAAAAATCAAGGCTTTCAAAATTCTTAAAGTTTGAGTTTACTCCTGTAAATGAGTGTTTTAATAATTTTGTATAACGCAGAGTTTTGGGTTTTTAGGAGTGCCCATTAATAAAACATTTGTAATAACTTTGATAAAGTTCTGGCTGCGAAAATAAAAATGCTTTTGCCAAAGTTTTTTTTACTTTGGCTAAGTTGTAACTCGCAGTAAATAATTTGTATGCAGCTATCTATAAATTATATTTATACAAAAAACTACCTTCTTACATCAAAAACCGACCCCACTACCTCAGCTAACTAGCCCGTTGTATCAAAAAACTATCCCGCTACCTCCGCTAACTGTTATCTGCTCCTACAGTAGTAGTTAGAAATGCTCGCTATGGTGTTAGAAATGCGGACTATAGGTGTTAGAAATGTCCGCTATGGTGTTAGAAATGGTAACTACAGTGGTTAGAAATGCCCGCTACAGTCTTAGAATTGCTCGCTATGGTGTTAGAAATGCGAACTATAGGTGTTAGAAACTCTCGCTGTGGTGTTAAAAATGCTAGCTAAGAGAGTAATTTTTATCAAAAAATGAAAAAAAATTGCTAATATCTTATAAATATATAAAAATAATTGAAAAAATATATAAATTTTTTATTTTATTTTTTTAACTATACAATAAAAAAGCACAACAAAGACAAACAGCCTTAAAATTAGCAAGTTAAGACAAACAAAATCACAAACTGTTTACATATCAGCAGGTTAAAAAAGCAATCATTTTTAAAGTTTCTTTTACTTTTTTATAAAAAAAGTTGTCAAAAATTTTGGCAGCTATAATTAAATATTTACTTTTGCAGTCGTTATCAAACAGATAGCTTACAAGAGCAACACAACTATCCGCTTTTGTAATATTTATTTATCTTTAAAATTTTAAAACTATGAATTTAAAAGAAACAGTAAAGAAATTTAATATTTCTTATGAAAACCTTTACAGATTAAGTTATCGCACCGCTACTATTATGGAGCGAGATGTAGAAGAGTTTGCAAACTATGGCATAGAGCAATCAGATATTGATGCTTTTAAGCTGCTCTACGAGGAGTTTATCAACGGCGACCAAGACGGCATGTTGTTATCAACTCAAATGTTTAGGACAGAGGAAAAAAACAGACTCGCAGATGAGGTTCGCAAAATGCTTTATCGTATTATGCTTAAAGTGAGAGCAATATCGGAGAAGTCAGATTTTATGTATCATCAATTCCGAAACAACAAAATCAGTCAGTTTAACGACAGTGAGCTGATAAGTCATGCACGATTTACTATATTCCTTATAGATAGGCATATAGATATATTTAGTGCAGAAGGGGTAACACCCGAAATGTTAGCCAGTTTTACCCAAACAATAGAAAATTTTAACGAGGCTTGTATGCAGCAACAAATATCTATCCTTGATAGAGATATTGCTACACAGCAACGCATAAGAAGGGCTAACGAGCTTTACATTTTATTGAAGAAGTATGCTTACATTGGCAAAAACATGTGGGCAATAGAAGAAGACGAAGCTCGTGGTAATGATTATATTATAGAAAGCAAAAGTCCTGCACCACCCAATTCCGACAGCGGAGATGGAGGTGATGAAAGTAACGAAGAGTTGCCTAACGGATAAGCCCCCTTTATCCCCCAAAG